>CAYPSC010000011.1:0-2612 GCA_964413385.1 uncultured Gammaproteobacteria bacterium
ATTGCTTTCTAGTCCTGCGCGAATCAAGGCGGCTCGTGTATCAAGGGGAGCGTACTGAATCATCTGAGTTGCTGCTTCTTGCGCTTTTGGGTTATTGCTTTCTAGTCCTGCGCGAATCAAGGCGGCTCGTGTATCAAGGGGAGCGTACGGAATCATCCAAGCTGCTGCTTCTTGCGCTTTTGGGTTATTGCTCTCTAGCCCTGTATGAATTTTTTCTGCAACAATCGCTTGAAGTCTAGCTTGGTTATCAGGAGGAGCGTACTGAATCGTCCGAGCCATTGCTTCTTGCGCTTTTGGGTTATTGCTCTCTAGCCCTGTATGAATTTTTTCTGCAACAATCGCTTGAAGTTCAGCTTGTGTATCAGCAGGGGTGTGATGAATCATCCGAGCTACTGCTTCTTGCACTTCTGGGTTATTGCTCTCTAGCCCAGTGCGAATCAAGGCGGCTCGTGTATCAGGGGGAGTGTACTGAATTTTCCAAGCCACTGCTTCTTGCACTTCTGGGTTATTGCTCTCTAGCCCAGTGCGAATCAAGGCGGCTCGTGTATCAGGGGGAGCGTACTGAATCATCTGAGCCACTGCTTCTTGCACTTTTGGGTTATTGCTTTCTAGTCCTGTACGAACTTTCTTTGCAACAATCGCTTGAAATTCAGCTTGTGTATCAGGGGGAGCGTCCTGAATCATCCGAGCCGCTGTTTTTTGAACTTTTGTGTTATTGCTTTCTAGTCCTGTACGAATCAATGCAGCTCGTGTATCAAGGGGAGTGTACTGAATCATCCGAGCCATTGCTTCTTGCACTTCTGGGTTATTGCTTTCTAGTCCTGTACGAACTTTCTTTGCAACAATCGCTTGAAATTCAGCTTGTGTATCAGCAGGGGTGTGATGAATCATCCGAGTCACTGCTTCTTGCACTTCTGGGTTATTGCTCTCTAGCCCAGTGCGAATCAAGGCGGCTCGTGTATCAAGGGGAGCGTCCTGAATCATCCAAGCTGCTGTTTTCTGGACTTCTGGGTCTTCACTCTCAAGCCCTTCTTGAATATGAGTCGATAGATGATCAGGAGAAGCCTGCTGTGCTTTTTGTTGAAATAATAGACGTAATGGATTTTGTACTATTTCTCTAATAGGACCATCCCATGTTCTTTTTGCTTTTAGATAACGCTGAAGACCGCCATCTTCAGTTGCGTCATGACCGGGAATCTTATATGGCTCTAAATCAGTTGGTTCTATTCCTGCGTCGGTTTTTTCATTTTGCGCTCGATGATCCATAGACTATTTGGTGATGAATCATTTTATTGTTTCATATGACATCTATGGGGTCAACTAATGTAAGGTTGTAACGATTTAGCTACTTGCTATGAATAAGTAAGAGTTTTTATCAACCCATTGTTCCGTGAAAATGACAAGATATGTTAAACTAACATGGAATCATCGCTTGTCATGCGCATTTACTTTATAGGAGCAAAAGGCTTTCCAGCCGATACCGTTATTGGTGGTGGCGGGGTGGAGCGCCATGTGGAGGAAGTCGCGACCCGTTTGGCTGGTCGGGGCCATGTTGTCTCTGTGTATGTACGCGCTCACACGGCTGATAAAAAATTGAAAATATGGAAAGGGGTGCGTATTATCCGGATTCCATCCTGGCATACAAAAAACTTTGATACCATTACAAGTGCTTTTTTTGCCACATTCGATGTCCTTTTTCGTCGCGCAGATATTATCCATTACCATGGGATTGGACCTGGTGTGCTTTCGATCATCCCTCGCTTGTTTAAATGGCGTTCAAAGGTTGTCGTTACTTTTCATAGTAAGGATCGCATGGATCCAAAATGGTCTTGGTTTGCCAAAGCGTATCTCTTGTTTGCTGAGTGGGCCGCGGTATTTTTCCCCCATGAAACGATCGTTGTTTCGCATATTTTGCAAATATTTTGTCGCGAGGTTTATGGCAGGCGCGTGACGTATATTCCGAATGGCGCAGATGTGCCAAAAACGCAGAGAACAGATCGTTTGAAAGAGTTTGGATTAACGCCGGGAAAGTATTTATTGGGAGTTGGACGGCTGGTCCCAAATAAAGCCTATGATATTTTAATGGAGGCTTATGCAAAGGTCTCATCTACGCTCCCGCTCGTGATCGCAGGGGATGCGGAATATGCCAATCAGTATGTGAAAAAATTGGAACGTTTGGTAGAGCGCGATCCACGCATTCGCTTGATCGGGTATCAAACCGGCGAAACGCTTGCGCAACTTTTGGCGCATTGTTATGCCTTTGTTCATCCTTCGCGGTCAGAAGGATTGTCTACCTCCATTCTTGAGGCAATGGCCAACGCAAAGACGGTGATTTTGACGGATATCAAAGAGAATATGGAACTGATTGATCATAGTGGGATTGCGTTTCCTGTTGACAATGTTCCGGTTTTACGCGACGTTTTAGAATGGACGCTCCATGATCCGACGCTGGTGCGCGTACGTGGAGAACGGGCGCAAGAGGTGGTGCGCCGATGGTATTCTTGGCAGGCGGTGGTTGATCAAATCGAACGGCGGTATCATGTGTTAATAAAATAAATGTGCTTATGATTTTGAATAAGAAAACTTCGCAGGATGTCATCGAACGTGTGCAC
>CAYPSC010000011.1:2622-3183 GCA_964413385.1 uncultured Gammaproteobacteria bacterium
CTGGCGTATACTCGTCATGAGCTTCAGATGCTCGCATCAGAGATCCTTTCGGGGAGTAAGCGGGCGATATTCGCTTTTCATCGTGATGATGCGGTGACGGCTGAGCAGGAATTGCAAATTTCGCGGGAAAAGCTTAAGCGGGGAATGATGTTGATAAAAAAAGAACCACGTCTGATGTATGAAGGGTCGTGGCGTGCCGCGCAAGAAGAATTTTGCGAGGCGGATTTGTTGTCACAGTATCTGGCACACCGATCGATTGGGCGGGTGAAGGGCGTATCGGATGATCCGGATATCTTTATCGGTGGCGCGTCTGATCTCTTGGGAGAATTAGCACGGCGAGCCATCCTTCTTGCGAGTCAGGGAGACGTGAGGAGTGTTGAGCAATTATTTGAGGATGCCAGAGATGTGGTCGCTTTTTTGTTGCAAATGGATCTCGTTGGAACTATGCGTACCAAAGCCGACCAAGCAAAACAACATCTTAAAAAAATTGAGGAGGTTCGTTAAGATTTATATATCCGCGGTCGTTGAGGAATCGAGCTCCTTTAACACTGAGACCGGACG
>CAYPSC010000011.1:3193-11509 GCA_964413385.1 uncultured Gammaproteobacteria bacterium
TCGTTGATATGATGCACGGCCATCAAGAAGTCGTTGCCGTTGTTCCTGCTTTTAATGAAGAGCAGACCATTGGTGATGTTGTTTGCACGCTTGTGGATTCACATTTTTTTGCTGATGTGGTCGTTGTGAGCGATGGGTCGACGGATAAAACCGCGGAACGAGCACGGCAAGCCGGCGCGCGCGTGTTTGAGTGTAAACAAAATCGTGGAAAGGGCGCGGCTATGCGTTACGGAGTACGGGAGACGAGGGCACCGCTGATCTTTTTTTGTGATGCAGACCTCATTGGCCTCACGCGAGATCATATGCGTACGCTTCTCACACCAGTTCAGTCAAGAGCGTTAGCTATGTGCGTTGGATTGCGTGATCGTGGACGAATCGGAATATGGTTATCAAAATATTTGCCGATCATCGGTGGGGAGCGCGTCCTACGGCGGGAGATTTTTGAGGCGATTCCGGATCGCTATCTTCAGGGATATCGGTCAGAACTTGCCATGAATGCCTGTTGCAAGGCATTTGGACTGAAGATGGGAACGCGGCCATTGCCAGGATTGTCCATTCGACGAAAGATGCAAAAGGTGGGGTTTTGGAAAGGGCTCCTCGGTTTTAAGGGGTATGTGAATATGTCTGTTCAGCTGGTGCATGCGACCTGGTTGATTTGGGTGGCGAGATTCAATGGGAGATTTTGACTATGATAGAACTTCCACGTTTGGCGCTCTGCTTTGTCAAAACCTCCAGTGCTCAACGGCGTATGTTCCAATACGCCTTATTGCGCTTCTCGTTTTTTCCTCGCATAACATCCAAACATGTAAGTTCCATATGAATATTTTGATTTTGGGTTTAGGTCAATATCCTAAAGGGAGCGGCGTGGCGGCGGCGCTTTTTTTTGCTAAACGTGGTGACCGGGTGACGGTGGTGGATTTTTATTACACGCCGGCGATGGATCAAAATATTAAGCAGTTGAAAAAATTTAAAAATGTCCATTTTATTTTAGGAAAGCATGCCGTGGATCAAGTCAAAGAGACGGATCTAATGGTGCGGCATCAGCGCATTCGTGCCACTGAACCTGAGTTGGTCGAGGCGCATCGATTAAACAAGCCTGTTGAATCAGAGCTCTCCCTGTTTTTACGTGAGTGTCCAGCGGAGGTGATTGGCATTACGGGTACACGCGGCAAGAGTACCACGACGACTTTAATTTATGAGATGCTGAACCTGGCAGCTCAGAATAAGCGGCTGGTCACAAGGGGAGAAAGGGCGAGAAAGGTTTGGCTTGGAGGAAATTTGCTTATTTCGCCGTTGACCTTTCTTCATCAAATAAAGAAAAACGATGTCGTGGTATTGGAAATCAGCAGTTTCCAGTTAGAGGGAATGGGGGAGGCTGGCGTTTCACCTCATGTTGCGGTTTGGACAAATTTAATGCGGGATCATCTGAACACCTATTCCAGCATGGTGGAGTATGCGGAAGCAAAGGCGCAGATTTTTCGTCATCAGAAACCAGAGGATACAGTGTTTTTACCAATAGACAGGTCATTTGATGCTTATGCAGATGAAGCGCCGGGACGCGTCATACGTTTCGGAAAAAAGGGGAGTGAAGAGGAGGGGCTTGTGCATGCGGCTGAAATGAAACTTTTGGGCGAGCACAATATGAGAAATGCGATGATCGCAACAGCTGTAGCGCTGGATCACCATGTGCCGCCATCAATGATCAAAAAAGTACTGCGAACGTTTCCTGGTTTACCAAACCGATTGGAGTTTATTGCGATCAAAAAAGGGGTACGGTATATCAACGATACAGCGGCAACGACTCCAGATGCGACTATGGCGGCATTGGGGGCTCTTAAAGGCTCGCCCATTCACCTGATTTTCGGTGGCGCGGATAAAGAGTTGGAATTTACGGAGGTGGCAAAACGACTCAAGAAGACAAAACATGATATTGTGTTATTACCAGGAACGGCGCATGAGAAAATTGTTTCAGCTTTTCAGAAGGCGTGCGTTCTCTATCAAGATGTACAAGATCTGCAGGAGGCGGTCTCTGCCCTGTGTTCTCGGGCGCGGAAAGGCGATATTATTTTACTATCACCTGGATGCGCGAGCTTTGGTTTATTTAAGAATGAATTTGATCGCGGAGAGCAATTTAAAAAGCTTATTCGTTGATGGAGCGCATCATTTTTTCTTTAGAAAAAGGCAACTTTGCAAAAAATTTTGATGATTTTTTTGTTTGGATTGACGGTTTTGATGAAAATCATTATCCTAGAGGCGCCTTTTTATGCCGAAAAAGGGGATAACAACATGGCAGGCGATGGACTTGGTGTGGGATGTGGTGTTCGCCATCGCTCTTCCGACCACTATTTTTGCACTGGGAGGCCGGTGGCTTGATCAGCGCTGGCAGACGTCACCGCTCTTCCTGTTGATCGGACTCGTGATGTCTCTCATCGTGGCGTTCGTCCTTATTTTACGCAAGGCAAAAAGTCTTCAAATGATGATGCGAGACGATTTGAATCACCATGATTAATATTCCTATTGCGGCTGAGACCGTCTTTTCCGTCGGCACGTTTCCCGTGACGAACACCTTGATAACGGCGTGCCTGACTTCGATTATTTTAATGGTTGTTGGTGTGATGATCCGTTTGATGGTGAAAGAGCGCCCCGGACGACTGCAGAATTTCTTAGAGATGATTTTAGAATTTATTCTGAAATTTTTTGATCAAGTGACTCACGACCGTGAGAAATCAAAAAAATTTTTGCCAATTGCTGGTACGTTCTTCTTTTTTATTCTCTTATCTAACTGGATTGGACTTTTGCCCGGCATGGGATCGATTGGTGTGTGGCATGTTGTGCATGGAGAACGTGAGTTCATTCCCTTGCTACGTTCGGCGAATAGCGATTTGAATCTGACCTTGGCCATGGCGCTGATTGCTGTTATTTCCGCGCACATCATAGGCATGGTACACCTTGGTTTCTTAAAACACCTCAACAAGTTCATTCAGCTTGGAGGGCTATGGAAGGCATTGAGAACGCTTCGTCCCATCCCGATCATGACGGCTTTGGTAGAGTTTGTTGTAGGGATTATTGAAATTTTTAGCGAGCTCGCCAAAATCGCCTCACTGTCTTTGCGGCTATTCGGTAACGTTTTTGCCGGTGAAGTGCTCATGACGGTAATCGCCTCGTTGGTCGCTTTCATCGTTCCGCTCCCATTTATGGCGATTGAAATTTTGGTGGGATTGATTCAGGCGAGCGTCTTTACGATGTTGACCGTTGTTTATTTTACGGTCATGACCATGACACCCCACGGAGAACATCACGACGTGCACGAAACTGAGTCGCACAAGGCTCGAGTTAACAACCTTGAGCCGCTGGCAACGCCAACACCTTGAGAGTGCGAGGGATCCGATCTCTTTGAGGTCGGATACCGTATTCATTCTTAAGCATGATGGTGAGGCGACGTAAAAAATCTTTCCCCCAAAGATCCGTCGACCGAGATCATCTTTTTTCTTCATATGTCCCCGGAAGTTCTTACGCTTATCGTAAAAGGAGCGACGATTGCGCTTGGTGGTATCTTTCCAGCCTTTCGATCGGCAAGATTGTGAGCAAGGCTATGGAAGCAATCGGCCGTAACCCAGAAGCGGGCGATAAGTTGTTCGTCCCTATGTTGCTTGGCGCTGCGTTTGCAGAAGCTATTGCTATTTACGCCTTGGTGGTTGTGTTTACGTTGTAGTCCATAGGAAGCGGTGGGTTAGACGTCTTTGATTATATTAAATGTCTACCCACTCCTTGCTATTTACTCCAATTTATGAACGAAGTTGCACAAACCGGCCTGCTCGCTTCCCTTGGTATCCACGGGATGTCGCTGTTGGCTCAGGCAGTAAATTTTGCCATTGTTTTATTAGTGATGTGGCGTTGGGTCTATCGGCCACTGATGGAAGCGATGGAAAACCGTTCAAGAAAAATTACCGCAGGATTGGCGCAGTCTGAGGAGGCAAAAAAGATGCTCATTGAGGCGCAAGAAGAAAAAGAGTTGACACTGCGTCAGGTAGAAAAAGAGCGGCAAGAAATGATGCAGGAGGTAAAGGTGGAGGCGGAAAAAGAAAGGCAGGCTTTGCAGGCGAAGACGCAGGAAGAAATTGACCGTCAATTGATCGAGGCACGCGAGCGTCTCAAGCGTGAAAAGGAAATGACCATGCAGGCCGTCAAACAAGAGGTGGCTGGGTTGGTTGAGTTGGCAACAGAGAAGGTGACAGCGGGAGCGGTCAAAGGAGATACGCAACGTGAATTAATCGCGGATGCTGTTGAGCGCGTATGAAGGCTTTTGCTTTTTTTGATGAATTGGCTGAAGCGCTTTTGCTGGAGCTGTCAACAGAAGCGATACAAGACCGCGCCCAGCAGCAATTGCGGGCATTTGCAGATGCGTTGGCGCAAGATCGGTCAATAAAGGATGTGCTTTCCGTGGAAATCATACGGGCGGCTCTGATGAGGTTAGAACCAGCTGTTGTGAACGCTCTCTGTCTTCTGTTGCAGCATGGAGAGATTGATCATGTAAGTGAGTTTATCCAACGATTCGAACGCCTCCGTTTTCGGAAGGGATTGGCACAGTCAGTGACCTTCCGATCAGCCGTGCCATTGACCGAGACGGATCGGCGCGCCCTCATCAAGCAATTAGAAGACCGTTGGAAGATGCATGTGGTATTGGAAGAGAAGATAGATCCGGCGGTCATTGGTGGATTCAAACTTCAAACAGAGGATTGGGAATACGATGGGTCGGTCAGGGGTCGATTGGAACGCCTTGTTCAAACACTAAAAGCTTAATTTTATGTCAGAAGCAACGAAGCATAACATCACAGGCGCGCACGAAATCGTGGAAGCGCTGCGGAAGCAAATCCAACAATTTACTGGGATCACGGAACAGGGCGATGTTGGCCGTGTTCTCGAAGTCGGCGATGGAATCGCGAAAATTTCTGGTTTGAGAGGTGTTCAGAGTATGGAAATGGTGGAATTTGAAGGAAGTGGCGCGATTGGTGTTGCCTTGAACTTGGAACAAGATCGTGTGGGTGTGGTGTTGCTGTCTGACATTGAATCCGTGGCCGCAGGGCAAAAGGTAAAAGGACTTGGCAAGGTGTTGAGTATTCCGGTCAGCGCAAAGATGGTTGGTCGCGTGGTCAATCCATTGGGCGTAGTGATTGATGGGAAGGAGCCGGTGAAAGGTGAGAAGGAATATCCGGTTGAGAAAGTTGCCGCCGGTGTTATGGCTCGAGAAGCGGTCACAGTGCCCCTTATGACGGGGATCAAGGCTATTGATTCCATGATTCCTATTGGTCGCGGCCAACGTGAATTGATTATCGGCGATCGTCAGGTGGGGAAGACGGCCATTGCTATTGATACGATCATCAACCAAAAAGGAACGGGTGTGATTTGTTTGTACGTCGCCATTGGCCAAAAAGCATCGAAGGTGGCGAATATCGTGGCCAAATTACAGGAGTCTGGAGCCATGGACTATACGATTGTCGTGGTGGCCAGCGCCTCTGATCCGGCATCTTTGCAATTTATTGCGCCTTACGCTGGTTGCGCGATCGGGGAATTTTTCATGGATCAAGGAAAGGATGTATTGGTGGTTTACGATGATCTCTCAAAGCACGCGTGGGCATATCGCGAAGTTTCATTACTTCTGCGCCGCCCACCGGGCCGCGAAGCCTACCCGGGAGATGTGTTTTATCTCCACTCGCGTTTGCTCGAACGCGCGGCGCGTGTGAATAAAGAGTTCGGCGGTGGTTCAATCACAGCGTTGCCGATTATTGAAACGCAAGCTGGCGATGTTTCTGCATACATTCCAACGAACGTCATCTCGATTACAGACGGCCAAATTTATTTGGAAAGTGATCTCTTTTATCGTGGTGTTCGTCCAGCGCTGAACGTTGGTTTATCTGTGTCGCGCGTGGGAGGCGCAGCACAAACCAAGGCCATGAAAAAAGTAGCTGGTCCATTGCGCCTTGACTTGGCCCAATTCCGTGAATTGGAAGCTTTTTCGCAGTTCGCGACAGATTTGGACGAAGCGACTAAAAAGCAGATCAACCGCGGTCGACGCACGGTCGAGATTCTGAAACAGGGGCAATATCAACCTATGAGCATGGAGCACCAAGTTTCTGTGCTGTACGCCGTCACAAAGGGATATCTGGATGCGGTTTCTGTCGAACAGGTTCGGGCGTGGGAAGATGGGTTCCATGATTTTCTTGATCGAAAGCATGCAGCTCTCATGAAATCTTTGGGTGAGAAAAAAGTGTTGGAGCCAGACATCGAAGATGGGCTGAAAAAAGCGATCGAAGCTTGGAACCAACAGTTCCTAAAAACTAAAAACTAAAAGCTCTTATGGCCGTCCCAACGCGCGTTATTCGTCGTCGGATCAAGTCGATTCGATCCACCGGAAAAATCATGAAAGCCATGGAACTTGTGGCTGCTTCTAAAATGCGGCGAGCGACGCAGTTGGTGTTGGGTACGCGACCGTACGCGAATCGGTTATGGGAACTGGTGGAAGAAATCAGAACGCAAGTGAACCCATGGACGTTTGAATGGCTCATGGGGAAGACAAGCACTGAAGACCATGTGCAAACGACCCTGGTGGTTGCAATAGCGTCTGATCGTAGCTTGTGTGGCGGCTATAACGTACAATTAGTAAAAAAGACGGTTGAATTCATCCGTTCACGAACAGAAAGAACAATCCGTCTTGCTACCGTTGGTCATCGAGCAAGTCAGGCAGCGGCACGGAGTGGCGTTCCTCTGTCGGCTTCGTTCGAATCTATCTCAAACGGTCCATCTTTTGAACGCGCACAACCGGTTTCGAAATTTATTTCCCAGGAATTTTTGGAGGGACGAGTTGATCACGTCTTTGTCGTTTTTACGGATTTTAAAAGCGCTTTAAGTCAAGTGCCGACGGTCATTCAACTTTTACCAATGATTCCAGAAGGAGAACTGCCTCATGTGTCAAACGGTTGGGTGAAGGAAGAAACGGAGGAAGAAACAGGGGAAGGAGATCGGTTTGAACCTTCAAAAGAGCAGGTGCTGGAGACATTATTGCCACGAGCCGTTGAAATCCGGATCTATCAGGCGCTTCTTGAATCTGCCGCCTCGGAACACAGCGCTCGGATGATGGCTATGCGGAGTGCAGGAGACGCAGCAAGTGAAATTCTGGATACGCTTACTCTTACTCTTAACCAGGCGCGCCAAGCAGCAATCACTCAGGAAATTTCGGAAATTTCTGCTGGAAAAACGGCTCTTGAATAAACACAAATCTGAACCACGAATTGAAACAAATATATGACGACAAAAACAGCGGTGAAAACACAAGAGGAGCAGATGGAGGGTCGCATTGCGCAGGTAATCGGGCCAGTGGTTGATGTGTCGTTTGATGGCGCCTTGCCATCGCTCCTGACTGCCCTAACGGTCAAGCGTCCGGAAGGCGAGTTGGTGCTCGAAGTCGAGCAGCATTTGTCTGGCGGGCAAGTGAGAACGATTGCCATGAGTTCAACGGACGGTTTAGTGCGCGGAATGTCGGTTGTGAATACAGGCGCACCAATTTCCGTACCCGTAGGTAAGGAGACGCTTGGTCGCATGTTTGATGTGACAGGCAAAGCCATCGATGGGGGCACTCAAGTCAAAGTGAAGAAGTATTATCCGATTCATCGTGCAGCCCCGCCATTCGAGGAACAATCAACAAAAATGGAATTATTGGAAACGGGTATTAAGGTTATTGATTTGATCTGTCCGTTCTTGAAGGGAGGAAAAGTTGGATTGTTTGGGGGCGCTGGTGTAGGCAAGACAGTGATCGTGATGGAATTGATCCGAAACATTGCAACAGAGCATGGTGGATTTTCGGTGTTTGCTGGCGTTGGAGAGCGTACGCGTGAAGGAAATGCTCTGTGGACGGAAATGAAAGAATCGGGCGTCATCGATAAAACAACGTTAGTGTTCGGTCAGATGAATGAACCGCCTGGTGCTCGTGCACGTGTGGCACTGACAGGACTCTCAATGGCGGAGTACTTCCGCGATGAAGAGCGTCAAGACGTCCTCCTGTTCGTGGATAACATCTTCCGTTTTACGCAGGCAGGCTCGGAAGTGTCTGCTCTGCTTGGTCGCATTCCGTCAGCTGTAGGATACCAGCCAACGTTAGCAACAGAAATGGGTGCATTACAGGAACGGATCACCTCAACAAAGTCAGGTTCTGTGACTTCTGTTCAGGCCGTGTATGTGCCAGCGGACGACTTGACAGACCCAGCGCCTGCGACCACGTTCGCGCACTTGGATGCGACCATCGTGCTGGAACGTTCCATCGCG
>CAYPSC010000012.1:0-11375 GCA_964413385.1 uncultured Gammaproteobacteria bacterium
TCCACCCTCTCCCTCACCCTCTCCATCTGCTCCTGACGGGCACGACGGGAGGCTTCAGCAATGAATGGTTTAACCTCTTCTGAGATCGCAATAGCAAGTTCGCTATCCATCGTCTTAGAACGATTTGCAGATGCACACCATCCCCTTGCTATAGCGCCTAAAAGTTCTGCCTCTTGTTGATCTTGGTTGGTCATAGTTATTTAATATCTATTGCAGAACTCCATTTTGTTTTATCACGTTTATACGTCCTAAATTCAATTTTGAACGTAAGATGCTTCTAAAAGTCTTCTTTTCGAGCTTTGATAATTTTGGGATTTTTCCTGAAAAAATCGCAATCAAGTCTGATATATTCATACTCATTCCCCATCATCCTCTCCTTGTTGGTTGGACATAGTTATTTTAACGTTTCTTGCAGTCTTTCAATCAGTTCCTGGACATCCTTTCTTGACCAAACTGCAAATAATTGATCTCGGTCAAAAAGCCCGTCTCTACTACCACAATCAAAATCTAAGTCTACCTCCTCTCCTTTTTCTGCACGCTCACATTGAATTTCAAAATTCTCTGAACTATCGCACTTGATGGGCGTTTCAAGATCTTGCACAACGAAATCTTCCCCCCAATTTCCATCATCAAGTTTGATTTGCAAACCTTCAAAAAAACAAGGTTTGTATTTTGCAAATACCGTACCAGAAGGAAGTTTTAAGAATGTTTTTCGATCAACGATTTTCATACTTTATTTTTCTATCTCCTCGCGTAAGGCGGCGAGGTTACGCCTATCCCACGCCCTAAACTTTATCTCGCGCATATTATTCCTTCTTCCACCAACTAATAGTTATTTCTTTGTAAGAATTGCGATTAAAAACAATAGAAATCCACCGTTTCCTTTATCTAACACATAGAGAACAATCCCACCCATAATTGCCACAATTGGCACCAAATTATTGAGTATGGTTTTTTTCTTCATAAGAGCAGAAAATATCAAGTAAATTTTTTATTCTGGTCAGTTCTTCTTGAGACAAATCGTAAGGAAAAACAATCTCTGCTCGACGATTATCGCCTTTTAGACACAGTGAAATTTTGTTTTGCATATATTCTTCTTCCGCCAATTAGACGGCTGGGTTAATGAGTTTATTTTCGATGAGGTAGATGAGCATTTTGGCGCGGGCGTCGGCTTCGGTACTTTCCTTGATTCCCACACGTGCCCACTTATTCCATGAGGCGGTGTATTTGTGTCGTCCAGCCCAATAAAAATCGTTTTTATTGCCCGAGGGCGTGAGATTGCGTTGTGTTGAATATCCTATGGGAAGCAGCATGCCCAATTCGGCGCATGTGAAGGCGGAACATGTTTCTAATGCGTGTGTATCAAAACCATCGCATAGTTCCCATTCTGGTTCAGGTGTAGAGACTTCGATGATCCAGCCCCATTTTTGCGCTTCTTCTTTTGTAAACCATCTATGCGCACTCGAAAAATCATTTGCGTAACTAACTAAAAATGCATTACTAGCCGATCCTACTTCCAAAACTTTAAGCTTATTTCCACCTTTCTCAACCACCACCATCCCCGCCTCTAGGCAGTCCCAAGAAAACTCTGAGACGAAAAGTTCGAGGAACTTATTGGATAAAGTATAAGAATGGCTACATTTATTGATAGCGAAGTACTCATCCGCCACTTCTGTTATCTTTTGTTCGTTTGAACCATCTTCATTCAATTCCTTACAAAAATTATCCCTCCCCCTCGCCGCCCTCACCCTATCCCCCACCTTAATTTTTCCCTTTAATTGATCGTATGAGTAGAGTTTCCACATAGCTATTTAGATTTAATTTTAGTATACGAAAGGCAGTTTTATCGGTTGACTGCCAACCACTTGAAGAATCAGAAGGCGAATGATGGTTACGGAAGGCTGAACGACACCGCAGCACCATGGGGAGTGACGGACACTTGCATACCCTTTGGAAGATGGGTACGGAAGGCGGAAACGAGGAAGGCGATCCCAATACCCGAGATGACGCCGCCAGTAATCATCAGGGGTCGAGCGAGCCATCGGGTGTTCCACTCATAGCGATCGTTGTAGGGAACCCCATCCAGAAAATACGCGAAGATTCCCGTCGTGATCGTAAGCGCTCCAAGAGTCAAGAACGACGAACCGATATCCAGCTTCAGATCTCGGTAGTCGTTGAAGACACGCTGGAGAACTCGATCGTCGCACTTACTCGCATCTGGTACGACGCTGCTGGTCGAAGGCTTCGTTGACATTGGTTCAGCTTTTGAAATGCTCGCCAAACCAAACGTCACAAGAAGAATCGCTGCGATGAAGATGCGCATAGCTCTCTCTTTCTGCGGTTATCTACCGCTCGCGAGAGGCAACTTACATACCCCGTGACCTTGCAGGGTTTTGAACACGGTTAGGGTTGCGGTGTCTCGCGCGAGCGATAGACAACTCTTCAACTAAGTTTCTCTTAATTCTCATCCCAGTACGGGGAGCGAGGATTTGACGAGTGGCAGATGATTCAACTACCTGCTGGTTTTTTGTTACTCGTATAGTCACCTCGCATGAATTTCAGTCGTACACTTACTTTCCTCATCCGAGTACGCACATAGACTAGCGTCTACCTATTCCGCCATCCCCGTATTGGAATGAGAATCTTTAATTGTGAAAGAGTCTTACGTTTTTCCTACAATGGCTGTTCTTTTTCAGGGTGAGCAGCCAATTTCCCAGTAGTCGATCATGCCGCGCTCGAGGCGTAGTTCAGCTTGTAAAACTGCTTCAGAGTGAGGATGCGAGGCCATACGCGTTTCCAATGCTTATAGACTTCATGGCACCCATCCCCGCAGAATACGAACTTGTCTACTTCGACGCCGTGGCCGATCTTTCTGTCACACACGGAGCACGTCATGTCCTTCCTCCTTTCAGTACAGCCTGGGGTTCAGTTCCCGAAGCGACCTGTGATCAAGCTGGAGGCGAAAAACCGGCAGCAGAAACAGCGTGAACGGTTTGTCGACCTCGCATGCCTGGACCAAGGCGTTCGGGCTGACCTGCTTCATATCTCTCAGCACCTCAGATGCGGCCTTCGAGATAGTAAAGTGGGTCAAGACCAAGACGCGGTTCTGATCGTCTCTCACTTTCATGGAACCCTCCCGCGCTATGATGATGAGCGCGTTGAACCCTTCGATGTCCCAATTGACCTGACTCATGACTCCTCCTAGCGAGCGTGCCGAGATTCGAACTCGGTCTATTCGGTTACCCTTTCCCACGCCCATGGAATGCCCTGCGACATGGTGATGATGTGATGGAATTAGGGGATGTTCGCATCACCATGCCTTTTCATCACCACCTCACAAAGCACTCACTAAATCTTATTTTTGTCTGATTCTTAGTATTTCCATTGCGTAAGCATCAGCCTGGTTCAGATATCCCTGACGTTTTTCTATATCCGTTTCCCCATCACACTTCCCTAATAACCTGTCGATTTTTTCGCCTATTTTCTTGATCTTTACAGGATTCCAGTGGTGGATGACGTAGCAGGAATATCGACAATATCGGCGTTTATCCAACCGTTTTTTTGAAATCTTGTAATTAACAATGTAGGTGTTCTTGCAGTTCTCACATTTTTTTCGAAGGTGCATATCTAGTTCTCTTTTTCACCACCGTTAGTGTCACATCTCCCCCTTGGTGCATGGATTCGAGAATGTGCCATTTAAGCTGCCAGAGAGGTGTTTCGTAGCCCTTAGTTTCTACATACTCGATAGATCCATCGTTGTGCGTGATCTCGAAGTCCATCCGATACGTTCCTACCTTCATTCCGTTGGATATGAGGGTGAGCGGTATCTGCCTTCTCCAAGCCTTAATATCCTTTGCCTTGAGGCGCAGGTCTAACTCCTGGGCATAGGCCGCTTCGAGTTGCGAGGCGTAGTAGTAACCGTTATAGATCGAACTCTTTGCGTGATACTTATTTCCACTTTTTTGCTGCCACATATCAGGTCTTCGGTTTCTTGGCCTCGAATCCCCAAGCGCCGTTACTCAATTGTTCAATCTCTGTACACTCATATCCGTGGAACAAGTACCAATTTCTTGCTTTCTCAGCCGCCTCCTTAGTGACAAAGCATGGCGCACACCAGTCATAGCGAATCGGCATAAATGAGCGTTATTTCTTTCCATCGCTTTCCCCATTTGACCGCATCTCCGTAAGACTCCACGAATTTGTCGTAACGGCCATCCACCCATTTGGCTGTTCGATCGTCGCATACGTATTTGTGCCCATCGATAATCGCTTGAGTACCGAGTCTAATGTTTCGAGGACACGCGATGCTAATTCCCTCAACTGGACGATATCCGCGCGCGTTAGGGCATCCTGGGTGATGGCAGCTTTCTTTTGGTGAATAGGACGTGACTTCTGCTTTGACTGTCTCTTGTTGGGCATACCAGTGAGTTACTTTTTTAGCTTTTTCTTGCGTGTCTTCGTCGGTGCATTTCCAAGTATTATCTGATACAACCTTGGAGCAAGGGTGCTTAGTAGATTGTTGGTTTTCTCCTCCCATAACCATCCGTGATCCAACCAGTGGTAGATGAGAGCCTCTTCGAGGAAAGTCGCTTCTTCCTTTGTTAGTCGTATAAGCATTTCTGACGATTCCGATAGTTGAGATGATGATGATTGTGATGACACAGATTGTTTTGATTATTTTTTTGAGTTTTTTTCCGAACATACTTTCAGGAACTTGTAGTGGATCCATCCGTTAATTTCAGATTTTTCGATCAACGGGCGCTTCCCTCGTTTCTTTTCAGAGAACTTTCTCAAAACTCGAGCACCAGTGCTCGCCTTGAAGCCCATTCTTTGGCTAAATTTTTCGAGCTGATCGCCGCTAACCCATCTTTGGTGATCTACGTCATAGTGACTCTTCAACTCGTCTAGGAGCGCAATTTTTAAAGGAACTTTTACAAGTGACATAATTGATTTAATTAAGTTTTTCTTTAACCGCCTCGATGATTTTTTCCATCTGTCGGCGGTAATAAGTTTCGAAGTCTTCGTCAGTTTTGTGTTGTTCCCACAATCGATAGAGACTCGCCTTTAAGCGCTGACCTGGAGACTTCTCCCAAGACTCAATTTTTATCTCTGGCAAATTTTTCGTGTCGATTTGAGTCAGAGGTCGTTCGTGAAAGAAGAACCACCCTAGAGCGTCGTTTAAGGCGAACAGCTCAGCCATGTTTTCAGCGGGAATTTCTTGACAATCAACTTGCAGGCGAATTGTTTTATCCCGCATGGTTGTAACTTTTGAGATCGTGGCAGGCAGAGGAACTTTCATATCAGTGGCTCTACACCGTATTTTTCCTTCCACTGTTCTCTCCACGTTTCCGCATTTCTTTTCTGGTCTTGGGAAAGACATGTGCAATTTTCTCTCTTGTCATGCCACTTCTCCTCTTTGCACTTCCATTGGCCGTTCTTTCTCCGCGTTAAATCCTCCATGTCCAAGGCCGAGAAAACACCCACGAGATCAGCCGTGTTGATGGTTTTATCCTCGAACTTGATGAACATGTGTTGATTCAAGCTCTGGAGGATGGTTTGCAGCTTTCGCGCCCGTTCTTGCTCAACCCAGATCTCGATTCCCGAACGCATCTGAATGCAGTACAGGGACTTTGAGAGTTCTTGGCTCATATCTCGATTCCTTTTGGTGATGAGTTAATTTGCCCTTTGGTGAATCGAATGTTTTGAAACCACGTAACCAGGCGCCGTTTAACATCGAAGGTCTTTTCCATCTGCCAGCGCTGTCTGGTCCCGCTCTTGTTTGGTTCAGTCCAGTAAGAGATGAACTTCAGGATTTCTTGTTTAGCGGTTGATACAGGGACGCCCATTTCCATGAAGTACCTGATGGTGTTTTCTTGAGTCGATTCATCTTGGAAGAAGAGTTCACTGATTTCTGAAGGTGTGGGAGATGCGAGCGTAAGCGAGCTTCCCCCCTCGTACTCCCCCTCTCTCTTCTTCTCATTCTTTAATTCTTTAATTCTTACATTCTTGTTTGTGTTCATCTGCTGTTCATCTGCTGTTCTTCTGCTGTTCATCTGCTGTTCATTTTCCTGTTCAATTTTCTGATACTCTCCGTATTTCTTGATTGTGATTAGCCTAAATTTTGAGAATGACTGCTGTTCGATCTGCTGTTCGTTTTTGAAGTAGTTCAGTATCCTCTCGACATTGCTCTCGTTAATTCCCGTTTCGAGGGATAATTTGCTCCTTCCTGTGATGATCTGACCGCGTTTAATATCAATCGTTTTTCCATTCCAGAGGAACTCTTTTCCTTCGTGATTTGCTTTGAAGATGAGATGCAACCAGAGGTGGACACAGTGCCGCGCTGCCGTGATAGCCCCAGGCAATGAGCTGGCGGTGCATCTTGATCCATCCGTTTTGTGTCATAGCCTCCTTGTGGTTCTAAAATCGTCCCATTGGGCAAGCCTTGTTGGACGAGTTCAGAACTCTAGCTTTCGAAGGAGAGGATGTCCTCTTCTGAGACTGAGCGGCACCAGGTATCGAACTTGATATTTCTTCGCATTTTATTGGCGATTTCTTCTAAGGTGAGACCTCCAGAGATGAGATCGAGGATGTATTTTGTAGTCCGAATTTGACCATCTTTTCGTCCGTACTCGATTAGTTCGTTATCTCTAGGATCCGTGAAAGAAAGGCCATATCTTTTCGGTATGACCTTTCTCTCTGTTCTGTATGGCCGCATAGGTTGAGCTTGTTCTTTACTAGAATGGAATATCGTCGAGGTTGACTTCTTCAGCTCCGTTGTTGCTCTCATTGCCATTGTTGTTTTTACGGTCCTGACTATCCCCTGAGAGGATGATTTGATAATCAGGCTGATTTTTTTTCTCCTTGCGGTCATTCTTGAAAACCGCAATGCGTATATCGCCATGCAAGTCTTCGAGAATGCCAGACATATATTTCTTTCCATCTTTAGACTCCCTGAGCCATAGGGCTCCAATTTTGCGTGCCATAGTTATGCTTTTGCTAATTCTTTTTCGCGCTTCTTAAGCTGAAGGCAGGCGAGGAAGGCGCTGGCGTCTTTCGGATAATTGTCCTCTGAGATTTCTTTTGGAGTACAATTACCCGTCTCTTTGTCGAAATGCAGGATTATCGCGCCATCGAGTTTCCCGTATTCTTCCTCATAGGCCATACGGTAGGCAGCTACTTGATATTGCATTTCGCTATAAATGCCCTTCGATGTTTTGTAGTCGATCAGCACTTTCTTTCCGTTTACTTCGGCAATGGAATCGAATTTTCCAGCGTATCCATGACGTTTGGAATAAATCACATTTTCCGCGTGTACGAATTTGACGTGGTTACTCACGAACCAATTGAGGAAAGCGTTTATTCCAGCGGTGACACGTTCATCAACGTCCTCTGGCAGACTTGGCGCTTCCTGACCAGCGATTTGTGCCAAGGCTAAACTTTCTGCGTAGGCATGAACCTGGCTCCCAATGTCAGCCGCCTCTTTCTTTTTCTCTGAGTGTTTTTTGCAGGCTTCTTCAATTACCGGCAGTAATTCTTCAGCGCTAAATGGTCCAGTGGATTGCTCGAGAAATTGAAATAGATGTGTTCGTGCTAATCCTACTGCCCATGGAACAAGAAAGTCTGCTTTGTTGATGACACCCGTGCAGGCAGTGACCGATATGAGATTTGTTTTTTCCCCTGCCAAACGATATAGGTGGTAAGTTTCCCGTTCGATCACTTCAATTTGCACTTCACCTCCATAGAGAAAGTGCGTCGTTTTCTTCTCTGGCATATTTAGGCTTCTCTATTGCCTTGCATCATTTTTTCACGCGCTTCTTGCAAGGCTTTATTAGCAAGCGGTTTCATCGATGGTTTGGCTTCCGTTATCCCATTACCGAATGTTTCATTAATCTTTTCTGGAGTGATCTCCTCTACTTTTTCTGGCTTCTTACTCCAGGTGTAGGTCTCAGTACCTTGGATGGCTTTAACGATTTTGCTGAAGTCTGGTTCGATGATTTTACCGAGCTGACCAGTACGATCTTTGGCGACGAACTTGTCGGAGGATGGATCGATGAAGATCACGCGCTTCTCTCCTTGTTCTGCGTTTGCAACGACCGTCATGTAGCCCACCACGTCAACCATGTTCACAATATCTTTTGAGACTTTTGTTTCGATCATGGGTCGTTTCACGATTCGTCCATCGTCATCTTTTTCGTCAACATGAGCGACTAAAATCACATGCAATCCGCTATCTCGAAGAACCTTGATGTAGTCGCGCATGGTTTTCTTGAGCCAACCCCACCCAGCCATGCTTGGTGTGCCATCTTTTTGGACTAATTTATTGTCACCTCCCGCAACCAAGTGACGCTTCAGTTTGTCCATGAGTTCACCAATTGGGTCTATGACAACCGTTTCGTAGCCACCTTTTTTAACGGCCTCAGTAAATTCTTTCATGTCAGGCCATTTCTCTATTTGAGCTACATCCAGCTTGATGCCACGAAGTCCAAAATATTTAGCGCCATTTTCACAATCGGCTAGTAATGGTTTTGGTGCCGTAGAAGTGAACGTTGTTTTGCCAACGCCTCCCTCACCATAGATCAGCATGACTACGGAAGGTTGATATTGAGCGTCTCCTGTGTTAATAATTTTCATATAATTTAGGAGAGGCCAAGGAATAAACAGGCTCCGAAGATGGCTCCGAACACGCTCATGCTGATTAGACCAGTCCAGTATCCAGTTTGTTTACTTTTCATAGGGGGTTTTAGATAAGTAGGCTTCTCGACACTTGAGGCAAAGGATCATGCCGTAATCTTCCTCGTACCAACTCGTGACGTGCTGTAGACACTTGCTGCAGGTGACGGTTGCTGGACCTTTACCAAGATCAGGCACGTAACGCTTTAAGACGTTTCTGATCTCCTGTAGGGCAATGCGCTTTTCGGCATCGCCTTCTGGAAGAAGATCATCGACACTTGGGATCGTGAGTTTGTAGAGATCCTCGATGATAATGCTGGCATCTGCCTTTCCGAGTTTTTGTTCGTCAGCCAGCTTCGTGAGAGCCTCCCGTTCCTCTGTCGTGAGTCGTCCGAGTGTCCAATAGAGCTTCTTCTTAAGGAGTTTTGCTTGTGGTTCGCTTAGGAGTTCCATACTGGTGTTGTGTTAGGCGCACTGGTTGTGCGCGCGTAATAATCGACCATTTCCTCCAAAGCTTCGTCAGAGAGCGTGTGATGGATGTCATCAAAGTCTGGTTCATCCAACCCCATATTCCGCGCTAGTTTGCGCTCTTCTTCTTGAAGCCAGGAAAGAAAACTTTCTAATAGCTTCATAACGTCGTCTTTTCGGTTCCTCAGATCCAATCTGTAGCTCACCTCACATCATTTTTTCTCGTTTCTGGGCCTGAGAGAGTGCCCACAAACCGATGCGAGACAGAGCAAGCAGATCAGATTTGAGGAACCGAGTTAGGTGAATAATTTCGAACTCTTTAGTTGTCGAAGTAGCAAAAAGCCCACGATTTCTCGTGAGCTTTTGCAGAATTCCTGGCTTTTAGGGCCTATCTTTGATCCCTACTTCCCGTGGCACTTTTTATATTTTAATCCACTTCCACATGGGCAAAAATCGTTTCGACCCACTTTCTCTCCTTTTTGTTGCAAATCTTGCGCCGCATGCGACATATCATCCCCCGCTTCTTTCGCTGGTGCACTCAACTGCATCGGTCTCGCGAATACCGATTGATTTTGTTGCTCTTGCTCTGCCGTCTGTCTCGCGACCTGGACTTTCAAAATGGTGTGCGCAACACGAGAATTAATCGATGACGTCAATTGATTAAACAGTCGGTACGCCTCCTTTTTGTACTCAACCAACGGATCGCGCTGGCCATATCCCTGCAATCCAATGCTGTGCCGCAAATAATCAATCGATTCCAAGTGCTCGATCCATAATTCATCCATGGCGCGCAGCAACACCGCTTTTTCAATCTCACCCATAAGCGCCTCATCACCGATCGAGTCTTCCACCATCTTATAACCATCCTTTACCAAATTCATGATGGTTTGAATCAAAGCCGAACGACGCGTGGCTAAATCCTCACGCCCTTCCAATTCCGTCTTAGCAAACGCCACATGCTCTGCAAGTTCCATCTTTTCCGGCAATAATGCCCGCACCGCCTCTTCCATTTTTTTCTCGTCCCAATCTGCCGGATTCTCCGCAGAAGTATGGAACGCAACCAATTGCTCAACGTCACCTTCAATCGCCTCTAACACACGTGGAGTCAGCGGGCGCTCACCATCCTGCGTTGGTTGAATGGCTAGCTCGAGCAACTCGCGGCGTTTGCGATACACCACCATACGATGCTTGTTCAGCACATCATCGTATTCCAGCAAGTGTTTACGGATGTCAAAATTATGACCTTCCACTTTCTTCTGCGCCGCCTCAATTGAACGTGATAATAATCCATTTTCAATCGCCTCATCCTCTGGCAATCCCAGGCGATCCATCATAGCTTTCATGCGGTCGGATCCGAAGATACGCATCAAATCATCTTCCATGGAAACGTAAAATTGCGTCGCACCCGGATCGCCTTGGCGACCAGAACGACCACGCAACTGGTTATCAATGCGCCGTGATTCATGACGCTCGGTTCCTAACACAAACAAACCACCAACGTTGCGAACCTCTTCCGCTTCTTTCGGATCTGGAGGATTGCCTCCGAGAATAATATCGACCCCACGTCCAGCTAAGTTTGTCGCCACCGTGACCGCTCCTTTGCGTCCTGCCTGTGCGATCGTTTCTGCCTCACGTTCGTGGTTTTTGGCATTCAAAAGCTGATGCGGGATTCCTTCTTGCTTTAAGAGTTCACCTAAAAGTTCGTTCTTCTCAATACTCACCGTACCCACAAGCACTGGCTGCCCCTTCTCGTGTCGCGCCTTGATTTCGCGGGCAACCGCACGAAATTTACCAAGTTCGTTTTTATACACGCGATCCGACAAATCCATACGCTGATTCGGACGATGCGTCGGGATGGTCAGCACTTCCAATTTGTAAATTTTGAAAAACTCTTCCGCTTCGGTCGCGGCCGTCCCGGTCATGCCTGATAACTTTTCGTACAAACGAAAGTAGTTTTGGAACGTAATCGTGGCCAATGTCACGGATTCACGCTGAATTTGCACGCGCTCTTTGGCTTCGATCGCTTGATGCAAACCTTCGGAATACCGACGGCCAAACATCAGACGACCAGTAAATTCATCCACGATAATCACCTCGCCATCTTTGACCACATAATCCCGGTCACGTTTGTACAAAGCATGCGCCCGCAATGCCTGCTCTAAGTGATGGACTAATTTCATCCCGCCTTGAATGTACAAATTATCGACGTTCAACCACGTTTCTATCTTCGCAATACC
>CAYPSC010000013.1:0-10804 GCA_964413385.1 uncultured Gammaproteobacteria bacterium
ATCCAGAAATCCCAAGTCGTTTGCATACATTAACGAACGAGTTTTACAAAAAATCGTTTCCCTTTTTGGATCACAGAACCCTCGTGGCAAATCGCGTCAACACTCCTTATTACGACATCATCAACTTTAACTCCACCTTGTTCGATCTGCCGGCGCGCCTCACTCTTTGATGAAACCAATTTTGATTGCACAAGTGCATCGATCAACGATACCTCACTTTTTTCGATTTTTATCTCTTTAATTTCCTCTGGTTTTTCTCCTTGTTGATGGATGCGACTAAATGCCTCTGAAGCAGCATCTGCCTCTTTTTCTCCGCACAACCAGGTGACAATACGCTTTGCCAACTCACGCTTTAATACCATGGGATTCTCTCCAGACTCGATTCGTCGTCGGATATCCTCCACTTCCTTCGCTGATGCGTCAGTGCAAATTTCAAAACCAGGAAGAATCATCCCGTCGGTCCAACTCATGATTTTTCCAAACATATCTTCTGGCGTATCAATCAGCGCAATCATGTTTCCTTCTGTCTTACCCATCTTTTTCCCACCAGCATCTGCAAGCAATCGCGCTGTAAGCACAAATTTTTCTTTCCCTTTTAGTTCCTTCATGAGAGTCCGTCCAGCCAGCATATTAAACGTCTGATCATTTCCGCCAACCTCCAGATCAACATCCATAGCTACAGAATCATAACCCTGCATCAGAGGATACAAAAATTCGTGCAGATGAATCGCCTTCTGCTCATCCATGCGTTTCTCAAACATGTCGCGCTCAAGCATTTGTTGGACCGTAAAGTGAGATGCGAGTTGAATGACATCCTCAAATTTCATCTTCGCCAACCATTCACTATTAAACTGGATCTGAGCCGCGTTTTGACCAGTGAATGTTAAAAAACGCGCCGCTTGATCTTTATACAAACGAAGGTTTGAAAGGACTTCTTCATGAGTCAGTTGCCTCCGCGTGGCTGATTTATCCGTTGGATCACCGATCATAGCCGTAAAATCCCCCATAAGGAGAATGACCTTATGCCCCATAGCCTGCAACTCAGCCACTTTTTGAATCGTCACCATGTGACCTAGGTGCAACGTCGGCCCTGTCGGATCAACGCCCAAATACACTGAGATCTGCTCTCCTGTCATTAATTTTTCACGTAGCGCCTCTTTTGATGGATAGACGTTTTCTACCGCGTGATTCAAAAACCAATCAATCTTTACCTCATCGATGCTTATTTTTGACATAACAATGGGCAAAGCATAATGGAAAAAAAGGCTTTAGACAAGAAAAAAGGCCGGTCTTCCGAAGGAAGCCCGGCCGAGGGAAGCGCGCCTAGGCGCGCAGAGGAGGGGGTAAGGCGATCCCCACCCCGAGAGAATCCCGGGGGGGGGAGGATCCTCAATCGGGACAGGGACCGCCATAAGGCGGACGTGGAGGGGGTTAGAGGAGGCGCACAGGGAGGTATCCGGAACCCCTCTCCACGTCACGTTGGTAGTATTTAATCATGGCTCTATCAGAATGTCAATACCAAATAGAACTGCTCTAAAAAAAACGAGAAATTGGCTACATACAAAGAAAAAACGGTGCCACCATATTGGCTGGCACCGTCAGTACACCTCCTTACCATCCTTCCCCTATTCCAGAGTCTCGAGAGCCTCACTGATCCTAGCTTCCAGAGCCTCGGCTTCGTTCAACAAAGCCTTGAGTCCCTCGACATCTTGCGAACATCGCAACAAAAGATCGCGCGCGACAGAAACAGCAGATTCTGCCGCAGTCTTCCTCGCCGCTACTTGATCACGCATGGTCTCCAATTCGACCAATCTAGATTCATAGAGAGTCGATGACGCATCCATCGGCCCCTGTTGATCGGGTGATGCAAGAGCCTCACCAAGACTTCTCTGGACAGCTCTGAACTGATCCAAGAGAGTCCGCGCAGCTTGCACCCGACCTGCAATTGCGTCGAAACTCTCAGTCATCGATACGAGTGCCGTATTTGCTTCAGTCAAATCCGCTGCATGACGCTCTCGCTCAACGCCTAGCGTTACAATCCGTTCCCGCAACCGTATCTTCAGATCGCATGGCACCGGGACAGCATGACCAATCGCGACCTGCGAGCCAGACGCACCAACAACAGAAGGAACAACTGTAGCGGAAGATTCCAGTGGAGCCACGGAAGACCCAGATACCACAGGCACCACTTGAGGCGACACAGGCTTTCGATCGTCTACGATACGCTGCAGGTCATCGAGCCAAGCGTCTCGTAGACGACTATAGTGTGTGGTCGCGGTTCGAGACGGCTGCGTCACCATTCGACCCGACCTCTTGATCACGTAAGGAGCGAATTGCGTCTGCTGTGCCGCCGTTTCGACAAAGCACCACCGTGTAGCCCGAGTACTACCAGTAGAACTAAGGATACCGAACTCCTTAAGCAGCTGCCTAAACGACTGCCCGAACGCACGGCGTATCACCTCATTTCTTCCATCTTCTCGAACCAAAAGCAACGCCTCGGCTTCGGCCTTGGTGACACGAAGAATGCGCCGCACAGAAACGGTTGCCTCTGGATTCAGCGATCCTGAGCCAACAACTTCAGACGCTTCGGGACCACTTGTCATGGCAGAATCTCCTTGCCCCGTTGTCATTTGCAAGTAAACTGAGTCAATATCATCCACAACAACCACTTCTGGTGCGCTTGACGGCTTGATGTCTGATGCAGGCACGACGTTCTCCGGAGGCTTGAGACACACGATCCAAAGCTCTTCACTTTGACCGGAAAGCTCACCCTTGATGACTACAACACACCCACACTCGATAAGCGCGCGAAGCGCATGAATAAGAGCTTCTTTGGGCACGCGAGGAAACTTTCCGCTCATCTTCGCAATAGGATCACGAACCCAAATCCTACCTCGATACGATCCCGTCTTCATGATCTGATCTTTGCGTTTTTTGACAAGCCAGCGATACAACCGCAGCAGCGTAGGAGGCTGTCGACCGTCCCGCGAATCAGACATCTGATCACCGTCCTCACACACTTCCCGTAGAACCAAACGCAATCTCAAATTACAGCTCGCAGGATCAGCTGACGACAATAGCTCGACCCAACGCCGATTACTGAGTACTCTATTTACGAGCCGTGCTGCCGTTTGGCGGGGCAGGCCAGTCCGCTCGAGGATATAACCCACTACATCCTGGCACCTGAATCTTCGCACTTTCCCCTCTGCCTCCGGGAGAGCCGCTGGCCAGAGGACCTCTCTATAGACGCGTCTAGCCGTCCATTTGTTTGTCTGTGCTTTGCCCATTGTAAATCCCCTTTGTTTTGAAGGAACGTAAGCCCATTTCAGCTCACCATTCCACTGTTTATGATCGTGAAGAGTGATGGACTTAACGTGTGAAACTAACAAAAAAAGCTGGGATCGTCAATATGCTTTTTCTCAAGCACTCTCGTATTCGCGATGGACAAAATCTATACCGATTGTTGCAACCGCCGCTTCAGCATATCCTCTTTTATTCTCGCCTCCTCCAGTTTCTGCACCATTCCTGCAACAACCGTTGCAGGTGCCTTATTTTTGAATTCCTGGTTTTCCAATTTTAATTCTGTGCTGCGGATGTGCCCTTGCACTTCTTCCAATTCCCTTTCCAACTTCTCACGTTCCTCTTCTCGATTCACGGCAGCCGAGGCATTCAAACCCATGGTTATGGCTCCAGAAACACCGGTTACCCAGCCATGCGGAATTTCATTGACCCACTGAATTGTCCCTCGCACCAGGCGTTCAATCCACGTCTGATTTGACTCTAATATCTTTCGAAAATTTTCTGGACCACTCAATGCAAACTCTACCATCTTTGCGGCTTCGATCCCCTGCTCTGTACGCAATCTCCGCAAATCCGTCACCAATAAACGCAAGGATTCGAACACTTCTATCTCTTTCATTTCTACAGCATCTGGCCAAGGATGAACCATCAACATCCCTTCGGCACCCGCGCTCTTCCAGATATATTCTGTCACGAACGGCATAAAGGGATGCCATAAAGTGATTACGGTCTTCAGGACGAAAGAAAGAATCTCCCCTTTTCCCTTTTCAACTTTGGCAATCTCCAAATACCAATCGGCTAGATCACCCCAAGTAAAATCACGAAGCTCTTCTCCTGCTGCAGAGAATTCATAATGTTCCATTTTATCCGTCACGCTCTGCGTCACCTGTGCCAATCGAGACAAAATCCATTGATCCGCTAGCGTTTGAGGAGTTGGCACCCCTTTTTGCAGTCCACCTTCACCAATTTGCATCAAAATAAATCGAGAAATATTCCAGAGTTTGTTCACAAAATTGCGTCCAGCTTCAATCTTCTCCGTGTAATAACGTGAGTCATTTCCCGGGGTCACACCCAAAAGCAAACTCACTCGTAAAGCGTCACAACCATACTGATCGATGACCTCAATCGGATCTATGCCATTTCCAGATGACTTGGAAAATTTTTTCCCGTATTCATCACGTAGCATGCCATGCATATACACACTCCTGAACGGAATATCCTGCAAAGCATAAGCGCTCATAAGGATCATACGCATAAGCCACAGATACCGGATTTCATACCCCATTTGAATCCAACTCGTGGGGTGATAGGTCGCTAAATCACTAGTTTTTTCTGGCCATCCAAGCGTAGAAAATGTCCAGGTTCCTGAGCTAAACCAGGTATCAAGAGTATCAGGATCCTGTTCCCACCCAGCGCCAGACGGTGGTTCGTTTCCAGCAAAGGCTTCTTCCTCCCGATGCCACACAGGAATACGGTGCCCCCACCATAACTGACGCGATAAACACCAATCCCGTAGATTATCCACCCGGTTTAAATATTCTTTAACAATCCGCTCCGGGAGGATCGTGACGACTTTTGAATCATCTTGTTCCAATCCATCCGTGACTGCCTCACGTAATAAATCACGCAAACTTTTTCCGCGTCCTGGAATTGGTTTATTAACACTCAACCACCACTGCGTCAGCGGGATAGACTCGATCACGTCGCCGTAACGATCAGATGTTCCGACCGCTTGCACAATATCCTCTTCTTTAATGAGCAATCCCCGCTCAACCAACCACTGGATGAATTTTGTCCGTGCATCTTCCACGGTCAGTCCCTGATAACCAGGTCCAGCCTCCTCTGTCATACAACCATCTATTCCAATGACCGGGATTAAATCGATAATATTCCCCTTACTTTTCTGTTTTTCATACATGGCGAAATCAACCGGACTATGAGCGGGGGTCACGCCCACCGCCCCTGTTCCAAATTGAGGGTCAACCTCTTCATCTGCAATTATTTTGATGGACAACGGCTTTGCCGCTCCCACATCGACCGTGAACGTCTGGCCAATATAGGAACGATAGCGCTCATCCGACGGATGAACAGCCACGGCTGTATCCCCCAATTTGGTTTCTGGTCGCGTGGTTGCGATCGGTATAGGAAAATCTGTGTTATATTTAAAAGTGTAGAGCTTTGCTGGACGTTCGGTGGGTTCAATCTCATCATCTGAACATGTCGATTGTCCTTTTACGGACCAATTGACAACCCGGTATCCGCGATAAATGAGCCCGTCCTGATACATTCGGACAAACAATTCTTTCACTGCCCGGTTACGAGTTTCATCAAAGGTGTAGGCTAAACGCGACCAATCACAACTCGTCCCCAGTTTTCGAATTTGTCTAAGAATCGTCGCTTTTGATTCTTCGGCAAACGCACGGATTTTTTCAACCAACTTGTCTCTTCCCAGCTCCTCCCGTGGATGATTCATTCCCTCCTTTATAAGAATCTTCTCGACTTTGGCTTGTGTCGCGATCGCTGCATGATCTGTCCCTGGAATAAGCAATACTCGTTTTCCGCGCATGCGCTGAAAACGAGCCATCGTATCCATCATCGCGTTTTCTAAGGCATGCCCCAAGTGTAGAACGCCTGTGACATTCGGTGGTGGCATGACAATGCAATATGGCTCACCTTTTTGGTTGCGATCTGGAAGCTTATCTGGGTTAAAGAACCCCGAAGACTCCCACTCCCGATATAAAGCATCTTCAACCTGGGAGGCGTCGTAAGCCTTTGGAAGATCGATCGAGTTACTCATAAACACATCAGAGAATATCGTAAACCTCCTTTTTTGTCATTTAACGGACTCGTCATTTCTTGACAGTCTCATTGAAAACTCGTACATTAGCTGATTCCGTCCTAAAGGAAGACCGGAATTTATGGCCCTCAACGCCGAACAACAAATCATTGATCTGGTCAATCGTGCTAAGCACGTCCTACTTTTAACGAAAGAAGAAGCAAATGTAGATACCCTCGCTTCTGTGATCGCCTTTGGCCTTTTCCTGAGCAAACTCAATAAAACTTTTGATATCGCTATTTCCGGTTGGGAAGAGAGCCGTCGCCCTTCTTTTTTGCCGTCTTTTCCCGAGATCCTACCCACCATCAGCGCCATGCGCACATTCCACTTAATGGTGAACGTTCAAGGCGTGCCTTTATCCGAACTCATGTACGACGTGAAAGATGGCAAACTTGATATTGCACTCGTTCCAAAACAGGGCGAATGGTCACCATCAGATATTACGTTTAAAGAAGGTACCGATCGCTTTGATCTCGTGATCGTTTTCGGTTGTCCAGACATGCAAGCACTGGGCGCGTTCGCACGTGAACAGGCAAGTTTTTTATTACGTTCGACGATCATTAATATTGACCACCACATTTCCAATGAATTTTGGGGGCGTGTAAACGCCGTTGATCCAATAGCCGTTTCCACCAGCGGATTACTGCATAACCTTTTCTCCGTTTGGAACAAACCCTTGATCGATTCACCGATCGCGACCTGCCTCCTCGCCGGTATGATCGCCGAGACTAAGAGTTTTCGTACACCTAATATTACACCACAAGCTCTTTCCACCGCGTCTGAATTGGTGACGCTGGGGGCAGACCGCGAAAAGATCATTCAAGGATTATGGCGTACACGCTCTATTGGTACGCTCAAGCTATGGGGACGTGCTCTCTCACGCTTGGAGCAGGATCCTGATACTGATTTGGTTTGGACGCGACTCAGTCAAATCGACTTCATGGAATCCGGTGCCTCCCTGGAGGCGATCCACGGCGTCATGGATGAACTGCTCGCCTATGCGCCAGAAGCAAAAATCATCGCCATTTTTTTGCAAACCTCATTAACACAAGTCACCGTCCATCTCTACGCTTCGCCACCGCTGTCCGCCATTAATCTCCTTCGTCCTTTTGGAGGTCAGGGAGATTTTGGACAAGCGCAACTGACTCTTGCGTCGCAAAATATAAATGAATCCATGCAGCATTTTCTTTCCCAACTAAAGACGAACTTAAAAAATAGGTAAAATTACTTTTCCCAATTTTTTAAAATCTTTTTTTGCTCTATTTTATTAAAACTTGCCTTTAAATACTTTCCCACCTTTTCTCGCTGCTGATAAGCTTCGTATAATAAAATCGCGGCAGCCACTGATACATTAAAGCTTTGCACAAAGCCGACCATGGGAATGCGTGCGTTCATATCTGCTGCTTTTATCATCTCAAGTGATACGCCTGTATGTTCGTTTCCCAAAACAAACGCAAGCGGCGCTATACAATCAACGCTATGCACATCTCTCGACCTTCCCCGCAAACTCGTTACCGCAATTTTCATCTTTTTCTTTTTCAAATACTTGATCAATGCTGCCGCAGAATTCCACTTGGTGAGGCGGAGCCATTTGAGTGCCGATGCCGCCGCTTTCGTTTTTAATTCTCCTAAACGCGGCGCTCGTCCTTGCGTGTAAAGCAGATGAACATCCAATACGCCAAACGCGTCACAAGAACGCAAAATCGCACCGATATTATGCGGGTCATCAATATTTTCCAACACCACCACTAAATCTTTTTGGCGGTGATCAAGGACTTCCTTCACTTTTTTCTGTCGTTGTGGCGTCATCGGCGTTCCATGGCTACCCGTGTACACGCTCCACCAAACAAGAACAACTGCGCCATATAATATGTCCAAACAATCAGCAAGACAACCGTTCGGGCAGCGCCATATCCAGAAAATGTATGAAACGTTGATAGATAGGTGCCGATCACATATTTTCCAACCAAGAAAAGCACCGTGGAAACCAATGACCCAATCCAGGCAGCGCGCCAGGAAACCTTCGCATCTGGAAGAAACTTATACACGAATGTCATAAAAATACTCACAAAAACGACCGATATCAAAATATTTAAAAGGCGCAGACCATCCACAGAAGCCGCTGGCAGCCATTGATGAACGGTCGGCAGGATGACGCTTAAAAACACGGAAAATAGTAAAAGCAAGCTTCCAAGGACCACGAATAAAAAGGAGAAAAACCGTCGCTCAACCCAATGCATGATGAGATGGTGCCGATCTCTTTTTTGAGGAATCTTATCCCAAAAGGCACTTAACGAGTCTTGTAGTTGATTCACAACACTCGTCGCACCCCACACGATCACAAGAGAACCGATGATAATGGCAAACACATCTCCCTGCGGAGCTTGCGTCTGCTGAATGATATGCATGAGAAATTCCCCCACCTGCGTTCCATACAATCTACCAATTTCTTGAATAATTTGTTGTTCAGCTTCGCTATGTCGGAAGATAAAACTCCCTAGCGTAATGGCAATCAGGAGAAACGGGGCAATGGAAAACAGAAAAAAATAGGCAATGGCCGCGCCCATTTGCGAGCGCTTGATTTTACGCCAGGCGCAAAAAGCTTCACGAAGAAAAAATCCCACGCGTCGCAACATGTGTCTTATTATAATGAAAGAAACATTGACAATCCAGTCAATTGACTTTCATCATGAAGGATATGGATATCTTTGCCCACGGTCTTTGGACCGGAGCCCTTGCGTATGTAGGCAAACACAAATTTCATTATCTCAGGATCGGTTGGTCTGCTTTTTGGGGCGTTTTTCCGGATCTCTTTGCTTTTACTATCCCTTTCGCTTGGATCTTTTTTCAATCTATCTTCAGCCGTTCTCCGGTCACTCCACGCGTTGATACCCTTGAGCCCGGTTCCTCTCTGATACCGACCATTTTTCAAGCCACGTCCATTCTTTACAGCATGAGCCACAGCCTCATCATATTCGCGATTGTTTTTGCCCTTGTAACCATCTTTTTTCGGCGACCGCGTCTAGAAATGCTGGGTTGGCTCTTACATATTTTGATCGATATTCCGTCTCATTCTTACCAATTTTACCCCACGCCTTTTCTCTGGCCTCTCTCCAATATTCGATTCAATGGCTATGCTTGGTCACATCCCATTTTTATGGTCGTGAATTATGCAGCCCTTGTCATCGTCTCTATCGCTATCTTCATTCATCGTCGCCGAAACAAACGGCTCAGGTTGACCACCACCATTCATAATGGTGATGTCTTTACATATGCCAACAAAACTCGTGAGCGTTGATCTCCTCGGTGACCTCGCGCATTCAAAACTGATCAAAACCAGCATCTCTTTAGGTGTGATACTTGTTGCACTGAGCCTCGCATTCCATTTCTTCAATCAACATAAAACAGAAACATAAAATGAAACACTGGGATAGCATTTACAAGTTCCACATCTTTTTTGTACTCTAGTGGCGGCTATGCAAATTCCTCAGCGCCGCGCTCAGAAAATGAAAAAATCTGATGACGATAGTCTGCTTTATCTCACACCAGAAGGCATAAGACGCTTAGAGCTAAGACTGAAGGAACTTGAACAACAACATCCTGAAGCCGTAGAAGATGTGGTTCGGACAGGACAGCTCGGAGATTTTTCTGAGAATGCCGAATATCAAGAAGCAAAATTTCGCTTACGCAAAATCAACGACCAAATTTTCTCTATCAAAGAAAAACTAAAACACGTGCGGGTGATTGAGGAAGGCTCCTCTGATGGATCGGTTCAACTAGGATCAACTGTCACGGTTCAGGTAGGCGGAAAAGAAAGGACGTATCAAATTGTAGGCCCATCCGAGGTTCATCCATCACAAGGACGCATCTCTCACCTTTCCCCACTCGGTTCAGCTTTAATCGGACACGTTGTTGGCGATACGATCGCGTTAAAAATGGAGAATAGTGAGGTGTTGTATCAGATTATCCATATTGAGTAACCATCACGGACGAACACGCCTTAACAGAAAAAAACCGATGAGAAACCAAAATAGGATGGCGAGATAATGAGTATACATCTTCCCACTTTAAATTTTTGTTTTAACTTTTCAAGCTGAACGATTTTCTTATTTCGCCTGCCAACCCGTCGGTTGCATCAAACCAAATCGATTCCCTTCCGTGTCCTTTGCACCCGCAAACCATCCGACACCAGAAATCTCTGACTTATCCCGCGCGATGGTCCCTCCGTTTACCTTCACCGCCTCGATGGCCTTATCGATATCAGGAACATCGACGGTACAATCATATAAATAAAATTTTTCCCCTTCTCCTTCCTTAGGACGCCGGTACATTCCGCCATTAATCCCTGGACCAGACTCTCCCGTGATCATCATCCAATAGTCCATTCCTCCCTCTTCTTTTTTCATGGCTTGGTTTATTTTCCAACCCAACACGGTTTCGTAAAACTTTTTCACACGTTCGATGTCATCCGCTTGAATTTCAAAATGAGTAACACGGCTCATAAATTTATGGGTAAAGAGTTATACCTTGAAGCTACCGTTTTTTCATTTTTTTACAAGCTGCAGCATTCTAGCTCATCAGTATAGAAACATCCTTGACGCTTTTAAGGAGCGGTCTAAGCTAAAAACAGGGCCAGAAAGGAGGTGAATTATATGGCAATCGCACTCC
>CAYPSC010000014.1:0-10723 GCA_964413385.1 uncultured Gammaproteobacteria bacterium
TTAATAATATGATGCCGAAAAAACGAAGGATCGTAATGACGGAAAATAGCAGGCCCCATGAACTGCCTAGCCGTCACGTATTCAATACCCACAATCGTGTCCTCTTTTTCCTTTAACCAATCGAACAAAGCGAGATTAGAAACCGTAATTCCTCCGAAGACATCGCGATGCACATTCGTCGCAATCTTCATGAGGGGATCATAACAAAAAAACCTTAATCAAAGAACTCTTGCATCCTTGTAAAGCAAAACCGCTAATATTTCTACTGACTACTTGGTTTGGTTCCGATTAAAAACGCGCATCACATGCTGGAAACCGAATTCCAAAGGCTCGAACCAACGGAAAGCCCCGCCAAAAATGAACGCCTCCCCGCGGCAAGACCGCGGGGTATCGCGGGCAACAGATTGGAAGACCACCGTGGCAAGACCACAGGGTATTCGCTTCGCTAATAAAATTGGCAAGATACAATAGATTGCGAATAACTCATTGAATTCTTACCGCGCGTTTGCCGCCATAAACGTTCTCCGTCGCGTCTACCTCTACCATGAAGGCGCCTGTGTTAAACGGGTTCATGCTTGGCGTTTTACGATCTTTTCTAAAAATAAGAGTTGTTCCTTCAAAAATATGCTGTTTCCACAAACCGGTCACAACTTCATAACAATGGACCGTCTTATGTTTCTTAAGATAGGCAAAAAAATCATCCGTTCCGAGCAACACGCGTGAAAGAGTAAATTGCATCCCTTCGTCTCTCTCATATAGGCCAAATGGACAGGCGAATGTCTTATCATCAATTCGCGTCAAATGAAGCCGCGTTGTCCCAAACCGAATCTCCCCATCTTGTTTTAATACACGCAAAAGCTCTGGGAGTGCCTTACCGATATCAATGTGTTCCAACAAACGGTTCGCAACAATAAGATCAACCGATCGATCACCGATAGGTAGTTCATAAATTGTTGCCGCCACCGCACGTGGACGCTCTCCTCTTGGGAGCGGAGGCGCGATAGAGCACACCTGTTGATAGATCTCAACGGGGCGCATGCCACGTTTCTGTAATTTATCACTCGCCTCCCTTAAACCATCACTCGGATGAATAACATTATAGACAGGATCAACGGCAACAACCTTAGCGCCAGTCTTTTCACAAAGCGTGCGGGCAAAGTCCGATAAACCCTCCCCAATGGATAATACCATCATATCCGAACGGACCTCGCTCATCGGCAGAGCCAAACCATCTCTTACCTCTTCAAAACCGCGAGGAGTAATAACGGAATCTTCAAAAGATCTATTTCCTTTATAAAGCTCTTTCATGGGTAGATGATACCTGACGTGTTGCGCGTATTAAACTCACTCATGATGTGCTGGAATGTGTTCAAGTTTTCTCGGATTCATTTGATGAAAATCGTCTATCGAAGAGATTGGGATGCCATAATATCTTGGGTTCTCCGTTTCTCCTTTTGTGAACAGTGTAATATGTGGCACGGGTAATGGAAAATCCGTATTCAATAATAATTTAAGACCGTCGTAAAAAGCCGTAACTGCGGGCATGTCGATGACATTGATATACGATTCTCTGTATTCAGGAATCTCCGAATCGCCAAAGGTTCCAATTTTCTCAATTTTGTAAATCTCTATTGGAACAAAGCTCCAGTCCAGACTCGTAAGAAGTTTTTTTATTTCTATCATCATTTGTCTTTGTTCTTCTTTAGGCAGTTTCGTTAAAGCCTGTTTTAAAAGTCTTTTTGTCGATCCTCCTACAATGGTGACGTGTCTATGATCTTGTTTTCTAAAACCCTCTTTCAACGCCATGGACTCGATTCGGGAACCTGTGTTGTCATGGTCTAACTCCAAAGAGATCAGTAAATTTTTTTCATATATATTAAATTTTGCTCCCTGATTTACTTCAAGCTCGCTAGCTATTGACGCTTCTTGTGTTGGCCCTGTTGATTTCTGGGTATCGATGGTCCCCATATAGCAGCATTGTTCATTGGTTAAGGTTTTACGCTTTCTATAAACAGCAACATATCATTTGAGCCGTTGCGTCGTCCAAATTCCTATAAGGACCTTTGCTGACGTGTGTATGGAAGTTATCTTTAACAGACGGTCAATATTGAGACGCTCTTCGCCAAAGTAAATCTGTAATCCCTAAAATCATGTGTTCGATTCACCCGTAAACATTGGAGAAAACAAAAATCGACCGCCTGACTACGATCGATTTCTGTTGGCTCCGCATCGTGGATGCAATAAGAACCGTAATCAGAAATAACGAGATGATTCATGTATCAGTGCCAATAAATCCCTCACTATAAATATTCAGGCAAAGGGACAATTTGTGGAACCATTGGTAAATTTCGGATCTCTTCTTTGGTATAAAACTTGATCTCAAGGCACTCATTTGATGGTTTAAAATCAAGGTTATCGAAACTTATTTTGTAATAAAGCATAATCCTAGGTCGCCCGCTTTTATCAATGGTTGAGTAGACAACAGAAGGACGGCTCTCAAAAACCTGGCATTTCAGACCCGTTTCTTCCAAGCATTCTCGCTGCAAGCACTCGACCAAATCCTCACCTTTCTGAACCCGTCCCCCCACAGGCTCCCAACAACCATCGTCCTGCAATGCCATCATCAATTTTCCATCCTTATCAAAACACAATCCCTTAACGGAAACCTGAAAGAAATTATCATTCGTGCTATCCATATTGTTTAACAGTGTATCTCAAGAACTGTTCAAAACAAAAAATTTTCATCAAAAGTCCTAATCCCACATGCGGTCAAACAAAAAATCCTAGGTTTTACTAGAATTTGTTGTTGGCTCCGCGTCGTGGAGCGTGTTCGAACCGAGATTGAGGAACATAACGGCTACATCTCGATCCCCTTGCTCGCAGTGGCAGAAATGGTTTATTGATTACCAAAGACTACTCTCAATGTCTCTGCATACAGAATCCGATCGCGCGGATCAGATTTTTCAGCTTTATATTGCTCTTCATGAAAATGATCGTCAACAAATCTTGGAACAACATGGAGATGGTAATGAAAAGCATGCTGGTCACCAGCCAGTTCGTTGTTTTGAACGAGCGTCACGCCATCACAGGATCTCGTTTTCTTTAACGCTTGCGCTACCTTTTTGGCCAGAACGAAAATAGCATTGCCGTAAGTATCCGGAAGATCATATATATTCTCAAAATGCTTGGTCGGCACGATAAGCGGATGGCCTTCGTTTCCCTTGATTGCTTTCGAACTGATGAAACCCATGACAAGCTTGTCTCGATAAAAAATATCAGCTTGCTTAATCCACGTAGCCTCATTCTCTATCCCCCTCACCGCGAGACAGATCGGACACTTGTAATTCTCTGGTGCGTGATTGAACATAGGCTACTCGGAAAGAAAAGATTTGAGTTCTTGTAAATTTCTATAAAAATGACCATCAAATCCAAATGCCTTGGCTGTTTCGACATTTTTCTCCCCATCATCGATAAAAAGCACTTGGCGCTTTAAAACTTGTTCGGTTTTATTGAGATCCTCAAACACATACTCGAAGTATGCGGAGTCCTTCTTCACACAACCGATTTCCGCAGAATAAAAAACCGCCTCAAAAAATTTACCGTCCCCCAGAAGATTCCTTAAGTAGACTCCTCTATACTTCTCCTGATCCGTCGTCATAAAACAACGCACGTCAAGTGCGCGAATTGATTGCACATAAGCGATAACCTCTTCATCGATTTGCGTTCCTTTGGTGAACCAGTAGTCCATCAATTCCTCAACCGTTCCTTTCCATCCCCATTCAACAATCACCTTCCTCAACTCATCCTTAAGATCCGCACGTCCGACCGTGCAGTCTCGAAAAACACCAGTAAAGAATGGCTGTAGCGTTGTGTTCTTGATTCCATAATCAATTTCAAGCTGCTCACTGAATAACCGAGAAAACTTGAGAACAACTCCATCCGCATCCCAGAGAATCACTTTATATTTCATATCCGATATTGGTTCAAAGTCTAGTGCTGATTTTCACCTGAGTCAAACAAAGATCCTCGCTGTTTATGCGGGATCGTTGTTGACTCTCCCTCGTGGAGGCCGCTCGAACCTATTTCGAAATAATATGAATCAACAGGGCTCTGTGATCCGATCCGACATATTCACTCCGTCCGATTTCTACTTTCATATTAGTAAGAACATGGTCCAAAGGCAATGTGATGGGCGTATTCGGCAACCAAGTGTAAATAATCTCTTGATCATATTTTCCAAACCGCTCACGGAAGTAAGACGAGTAACGAGTTGAATTGAAATCACCCACAATGATAAATGATCTCCTTTGTTCTTCGTACCCCCTTATCAAACGCGCAATATCGTCAAAGAATGCAACATTCTCTTTCAGAATCGCGGCATTCGTCGGACGGTGAGGATGAACAGTCACTAAATCGTAATCATCCAAATGTAGGATACAGATAGGAAGATATGTTTTCCCAAGGACGGTTGACGAGGTGTTCCGCACATCTGAAAACAACGTACACGAACTCGCATAAGAGCGATGATCAATAATGGGATCGCCTTTTATCTTCGTCAATTCATTTACAAGGACAGGATTTGATTCAACCAAGGCGACATAAGAAGGTTTTTTATCAGCCACCATATTAACCACCAATGCTGTTTCTTTTTGGTCATACTGATTGTTAAGAAAAATAATATCGGGATGTGAAGGCGCTGTGGCGAACGGATCTACGTGGCGTATCCAAACAGAAAAAACCACACTAACAAATAGGAATCCGCTAATGAAAAAAATGTATTTGCGGAAATACAAGAGGGTCGAAACGCACACCAAAGCAACAACCCAATATTGCAACTGAAAGTGGACCAATAACGAGGCGGGAAAGAAATACTTTTCCAGGGCAAGAGACCCTAATGAGAGACTCACCACAACAACCAAAAGAACCGAAAAACCAACCCAAATATATCGTACGATCTTTTCTTTCATACATGAGCTACTTTAGAGTAGCTCAAAATCACTCAAACAAAAATTGTGCAACTTACTCACTTTTCTTCCCCCTTTTGTTCTTCGTACGCTCTTCGCGCATCGGATATAAATCCGGCCGTATCATGCGGGCACTCCCTTCTGACCAATTCTTCTATCTCTTGCGCTGAAAAAGCACCATCCTCTCCTACTCCACCTAAATCAGCCACGAGCTGAGCAAGATCTGAAGATCGCATCTTCTCTAAAAGGAATGTCTTACCCATTTCAGTAATATCGCTCTCACCGGTACTCATCTCATTCAAAAATATCTGGAGCGTCCTAGGGTTTTCAAAATCCTCCTTTAAAAATTCCGATTTTTCGGCTCGATAGTTTCGGTATCCCAACACACCTCTCTTCTTTGTTTCTTCACTGTCTGAATGCATATATTATTGCTTTAAATACTCAAGCATGTCGAACATAACCACTCGATCAATCTATAAACAGACCATCCCCGAGGATACGACGTTCCTCATGATGAATACATTCTTGCCTGCTTTTCGAATCCGTTTCGGAATAGAAGGATCGGGATAACCCATATCATATCTCACCTTCCCCATCTCTTCCCATTCGCCATTTTTAATGTCAAAACTCGTATTTCCTTGCTTGATTGAAGGAAATCGTCGAAAGAAAATCGTTAAATAATTTTTCATTATAGGTTGTATCGACAATAACTATCATTTTGTTTTTTACTGGCAACTCCAGCCACCTTCTCCCAGGATGCATGTTATTACCTTGATCAGTAAATAGTCCGTTTATCCCGTCTACCTTCTTGTATCCAATGAATGTCCGATCCTGCTTAGCCTGTATTATCTCGTTCTTGTAATACATCAGGGGACTTGTGCCAGCTGGCGGAGTAAATTCTATAATATAAAAACGAGCATCAGCTAAAAGTGTCCCGCTATCATTTTCGGTGTCTACTGACGGCTGCCCGCCTATGGCAACCTCAGCGACTGCTCCTTTGCCCCAACCACTCCCGATTCGTTCGGTGGTGACTATGTCCCATTGAGGGGGATGAGAAAATTGAATGGAGTTTTCAAATATGTCCTCGGGAGAGGGTGAAGATGGACCCACTGTTTTTCGCTTCCAAAAAGCAACATCTTGTGACAATTCTTTGGTAGAACTCGTGGAAGAAGCGGTGGCCTGAACTGCCGGGATTGATGGTTTATTTCTACTTTGTTCTTTTGATGGAACTGTTTCACAGCCAACGCCGGCAAACAGCATCAAAATCATTATTGAAAAAATATACTTCATAAAAAGATGCAATAATTTTCTAGGGCCATATTCTATACACTCTAGAACTTGTAGCGCAAAGAGCCATCTTCTACTTTCGATGAGTAGCAAATGAAATGCAGTTCGATTTCCACGTTTGATCAAACAAAATCCACCTCTTTTAAGGGTGGATTTTCTTGTCTCCACGTCGTGGAGCGTGTTCGAACCGAAATTGAGCGACATAATGGCTACATCTCGATTCCCAAGCTCACGGTAGCAGAGACGGTTGATTGACTGACCCGCGCCTTCACACCACAGAATTCGTTTACATCAGCAGCGAATTAAGCGGCAATTTTGAGATCCTCCACTTGCCAAGCTCGTTTAAGGCGGAAGTAGGTGCCAACCATATCAGCCGCGGCACCATATCCGTACCGCATTGGAACCTCCTCGAGGCTAAACCGTTCTGCAAAAGATCTCCTCCAACGTACGTAGGCTGGACTATCTCTGTGATCTATAGATTCCACCACGATAAAGCCTCCCGACCGGAGAGACGCGAGCGCGTGTTTCACCGCCTCATTCCTTGCAGCCTCTTTAAAATGCTTTAGAACATTGTTTATCACAACAACATCATAAAGCCCTTTTCCAACAGGAGCTTTCAGGATATCACCTCGTTCAAAATGTATGTTCTTTTTCAGTTCATCAGCAACGCACAAAATCGGGGCTTCTGGCCCCTCTTTTCCAAGAACATCCCCTGTCCTCGTTACCGCTCCTGCACGTTTAATATGGAAATACCTCTTATCAAGATATTTTCTAGGTATAGCCATTTCTGTATGGTAATCAAAGGAATATTCCCCTTTTCTGGCCTTCTCAAGCTCTTCAGGACTAATGTCCACTGCGGTAATACTAAATTTAGACACGCCTCCTTCCCTTAATTGAACGGCGATGCTATAACTCTCTTCACCACTCGAGGCTCCGATCTCTAGGATACGTGGTGCTACTTGTTGGTCTGCGTGTTCGCGGACATGTGGCAGAAGAGAAGGTACCAGGAACGTAAGGTTCGCTTCCCTGAAAAAGCGCGTCTGGGTATTTGTCGGACTACTCTCAAACTCCCTCTGGAGACGTTCTTTATTCCAATCGGGGTGAAGCCTTTTGAGTTCGGCAAGAAGCCAGAGTCCATTTTCTCCGTATCCCCTATAGACGTCGTCTATAAACGGCTCAGCAAATGCAATCGTACGCTTTTCGTCTTCGATGTCGGAAAAACTCAATACAACGCGCTTGCCTGTTTTAGTACCTCTAAGAAATAAATGGTGCGGGAAATCAGGATTGTCAGTCCTATCATAAGAATATTCTTTGCCATCAATAAGGAGTCGGTCGCCTAATTTAATCGTCTCAATCAATATTTTGCGTTGTTCGAAATCGATCTCTTGCCTAGGTTGTTCTATTGATATTGGGGCTTGGGATAATTCTATAAATTTACGCATAAGTTATCATATACGTGATAGTAATATAATAGTAATATAAGGGTATATAATTCCCATTTTCTATTATCTCTCCGCTCGAGTCAAATCCTATATCATAAAAACTGTTTCAAATCAGCTTTTATTTTTATGCGTGAGGGTCGTGAAAGAATACTGGGATTTCGGCTCTGATCAAACCAACCTTGACGAGGAGCTCTCCGCTCATTCATCATACCTTAAGCCATAAAAATTTATGAAGATCATTGAACGCGTTCCAGCAGGGGCTGTTGCATATGAAGCTCCTAAGATCAAGGATATCCAGGAATTTCTTGAAGGGCGCGTTGCAGGCCAAAAAGAGGCAACGGATCAGGTGGCAAGAACTTTGGCGCAAGCCCTTTCTGGTGTGCGCGTACAAAAAAATGGACCTCGCGGATCGGTTCTAATGATGGGGCCTTCGGGAGTCGGTAAAACGGAAACGGTTATGGCCGCGGTAGAATTTCTCTTGTCGCGCTCTACGATTCCTACCTCGGAATGGGACCCTGAACATTTTATGATAAAAGTGGATTGCGGTAACTATACCCTGGAACATCAAATCTCTTCATTAATCGGCTCTCCCCCCGGCTATAAAGGTTCTAAAACCACAAAGAACGGCGGTGATCATTCGGATTCAATCGCGCCTTCGCTCGATGATGATGCTCTAAAAGCAAAAAGAATTCCTTTAAAGGATGGAACATCTATAACCGTTGTTCTTCTGGATGAAATCGAGAAAGCGCACTTAAACGTCCGCAATTTTTTGTTAGCTGCGCTTGATCGAGGTCGAACAAAAAATGCGGTCAATGAGGAGATCGATTTTCGGAATACACTATTTTTCTTCACAAGCAATTTAGGAAATAAAGCGTCCACAAAACGCCGAGTCGGATTAGTAAAGACGAACGCTGGATCGGAAGAAGCTGACATGAGACGTGCGGCACTACTGGAGGAGTTCCGAGCGGAAGATGTGAGTCGTATGGCCGGTCGGCCGGAAGGAGCATTAGTATATAAACCACTGGATCGAAGCGTAAGTCGAAAAATTCTGCATATCCAATTAGAACAGATCGAGAAGCAATTCGCGGAGGCTGGCATTCATGTTTCTCTCCAGATAACAGAGCACGCCGCTGAAAAGCTGTTAGATCTCGGCGTAAATCCTGTGACGGGTGCACGAGCCTTAAAAAACGTTCTCCAGGAACTCATCGCGCAACCGCTGCTCCATCCTTCGAAAATCGACACGATAAGAGCCTTGCATAAAAATTCGGTTTATATTGATTACTCAGGGGATTTTCGTTTCTATGCAGCCGCACCCGCCCTAGCGGAGGAAACGATCAGTCAAGAAAGGGGGGTAAAAGACGTAAAGGGAAAAGATCTAGAAGAGGTTGAGAAGAGGGACAAGCAGGGCATCTGGATCGATATTACACCAGAAGCAGAAGCTCTCATGAAAAAATTGGATGTTTCATTCAATCGGAAAACGTATGAAATAACGATGCAGAGAGCTGCCAAGATCGCGGCATTGAATGCTACTTTCGGATTGGAGCCTTTGATAAAGAACTCCCCACGAAAGAGGGTTAAAATTATACGGAGCGGCACGTGTTTACATATTTTCGTTCAGCACGAAAACCCCTTTATCATTGATGAAAACGGATTACCTTTTAATCTGGGTTTTAATCTGAAGAACCAGTCGTTCTCGTGGCACACTTCAAAAATATGACCAGAAAGCTACTCGCCACAAATATTAACCCTTCACTAGATACAAAGAGATTCATCGAAGCTCTTGCGGACATTGGAGTGACTTTACTAGATGCGCATCTCATCGTGGATAGCAAGGAATCAAGCAACTCCGCTATCATCGAGGTTTCCGGTGAGATCGCTAAAAAATTGCTCCTAGGCGGAGTCTATTGCATCAACGGAAGACAGATCGAATTCGGAGTTCTTCAGGAAATTTGAAAGGGTACTGCAGACTCAGATGCACCAAAATAAACCTAAATTAGGACTCTTGAGGATTTTACAAAAATATTTTTATTGCATCCTCAACATCAAACTTTATCTTCTTTGCACAAACAAGAATCTTCATCCAAAAAAATCTAAAATAATCAAAAGGCGTTTGCCGTAATATTTCTTTCAGTACAAAAGGATTTTTTCCAAATATTGTCTTCTGTATGAATGTTCTCACAACCTCATTCCGATCGAGACTGCCACCAAGCAGCTGGACCGAATAAACATAATCAAAAAGATCGGGCGCGTGTTGTCGTTGTAATAAACATTTAAGTTTTGTCGCAATAATTTCTTCTAGCTCCATACATCGAATTTTACACACCAAATCCACAGCATCAGAGTACGGGTGTATCAATGGCACCTCTTGCAGGGGAAGCAATACTTTATCGAAACGCGTTATATCCATGGAAATCTTGATAGTGAAATCGGATTTACCATAAAAATCCTCAAAATAAACACGCGCCTCGTAAACTCGCAATCCAGGTATTGGTGCCTCACTCGCGATAAATTTTTCCTTAATTGTATTATTCTCATTTACAAAAGTAATACCACATCTTGCTTGGATAAAGTCACAAATTTTATTTACTTCATTCAAGAGTACTTCCTGCTGTATATCATTAGGGATACCAAAATCGAGATCAGTCGAATAACGCGTATTCTCGAAATACTCTTTCCGCAGAGCATTGCCACCCTTTAAAAAAATTAAATCTCTCAGGTCACTAACCGTAAAGATGCCAAAAAGGAACCACCCGAACACATAGTCTCTTTCTACATTGGCTGGAGCGATTTCAAATTCCTTAGCCTTGGATTCGATTTCAACTCTCTGAATCATATGCGCGACACCTTACACTTATTGTTGAGCCATGCAATCAAAAAACCACCACAAATGTGATGGCTTTTTGATTGACAGTGTCTGGGTCGCCAGACACTGTCGCTCATGGCTCCGAGGGTGGGGATCGAACCCACGACCAAGGGATTAACAGTCCCCTGCTCTACCGCTGAGCTACCGGCCCGGCCGAACGATAGCGC
>CAYPSC010000015.1:0-10607 GCA_964413385.1 uncultured Gammaproteobacteria bacterium
GGGTGAGGGATGGGGCAATATCGGCGATGCGTCCACATGGAGCAATGGTGGGGGACCAAATATTCTGTTCCGGCTTGGGCGTTTTGGACTTGATTTGTCGTTGTATGTTCGTAATATCGGGCCTGACGTTGGTCCCGAGTTTGTTGCCAGGGTCCACGTGTTTGCTTTTTGAAGGCTATTTCCATCATTCTTTTCTGACACCCCGCTAGATTCTTCTTGCGGGGTGTTGTGAAAATTTTGGCTAACTTTAGACTAATTTTTTAAATTAATCCTTTTGGAATGGGAAGGTGAGAGTCTGTTTTAGAGTGATGGTGCTGGTCTTGACAAAACGACCTAAATCCGTTAATCTCGCCGTACCCTTGACTAGATCATCTAGTCTTCAGGGGGGACTTTTCATCACAACAACCTCGAAGGAGGACGCACCATGGCCGATCCCACGACCCCGACCCCGAGCATTACCATGTCCGAGAAGTGGCAGAAGGGCCTCAAGCCGCTGGTCGAAGTCGTCGGCTGCACGCTGGATGAGCTCACCGCGGCGTTCGCCAAGGCCGACCTCATCGGAGCGGAGGCGGACGATGTGGCCTTCGATACGATCATCAACCCCAAGTACGTGAAGGATGAAGCGATCATCGCCGCCTTGCCCGTCAAGCCGAAGCGTGGCATGCCGGCCGTCATGCAGGCCATGGATCAGATCCGTTCGGCCGCCGCTCCGCCTGCTCCGGCCCCGGCCCCGGCCCCGGCGGGCGCTTCCCCCGGTCCCGGAATGGGGATGATGGGCGGAAGCTTCGTCATCCCGGAGGTCGCCAGCGGGACCAAGCTGCTGCAGACGCTGTCCGCGTCGCCGAAGCTGCCCGTGGGCGTGAACGAGACGACGATCGCTGTCGCTCTCGAGGCCTTCTTCATGTACGCCAACGGCATGAACCGGGTTCCAGAGAAGATCGCGAAGTTGATGGAGGATTTCGCGGAGAGGGCGGGCGAGTCGGTCAGTGAGGATTTCATGGAGCTCCTGACCTTCATCAGCGAACGGAGGTGGGCCGATTTCGGGATCAACAAGCGGTATGTCACCACCGAGCGAAAGAACAAGGTGATGGGCAATCTGAGTCGGCTTCCCGCGGCCGTCTATCAGTTCCACCAGGTGCTCGCCGGGTGGAACGAGCTCGTGGACGCGGCCGTCAGGCGCGATCCGTGGGGCAGGAGGAATATCGCCTACCCGCCCGTCTCCGCCGTCATCGCGGCTGCCGATGGTGTCATCGCCTGCCTCAAGGATACCTTCGCCGGATTCGGCCTCGAGGTGACGAAGTACCTGGCGTATGAGGGGGCGAAGATCCAGGAAGTGACGGAGAACCCCAAGCTGCCGGGGATGACCGGCTTCCCGAATCGCGAGTCCATGCTCAGGGAGGTACTGGGTCGCGACGTCACGGACGCCGACTCCGCCACGCAGCGAGGTGTGGCCAGCTACATCGCGTTCGTCGCGAAGCTGAAGACGGGCCTGCCCGTGGGTCAGGAGGGACCCGCCCTCGAGGCGCTCTACAACCTCGGGCAGCAGATCCTGCCCTGGATGCAGCAGTCGATGATGCCCCTCGATGGGAATCCTTCTTCTTCCCGTCGCGGCAAGTCGTCCGCCACCGGCATCGGCGAGCGGCTCTACGAGCGGTCCGCCGATCCCATGGCGATCCCCGGCGGCGGTTCGCGCAGCGTGCTCGACTATGAGCCCAACGACGGCAAGCGCGGTGGCGGTCGCTAGGTATCTGAAGTAAGTCAGCAGTGATCTCTGGCCGAGCGGCGTGAACGTGGCTCTCATGCACGTTCCCCGCTCGGCTCTTTTCTTTCCTGATCATTGATGCATGAATAGGGAAGAAAGGATGTAACGGCGCACTTTTCACATTCACACCAACCACCCAGAAACCCAACGAAAGGAGCTGAAGATGACCGCGGGCGACTATAGTAACTACGAGAACAGGTATGAGGATCGTGTTCGTGCTTACCGTAGTGAAGACAGCTATGCAAGGGAGCGTGCGGAAGAAGAGCGCGCCGCAGAGCTCAGCAGGGCAGCGGCACGTACTCGAACCGAGGCACCGCGTGAGAGAGCCAAGCCCATGGCCGCTGCTCCGCAGCGGACGATCCAGCCTTCTCTTGCCCAGAACGAGATCAAGGAGCCTCCGAAGTCGGCCACGACTCTGCACGTCGTGCTCGTGGACAACTCCGGTTCCAATCGAACGATCTCTCGGGCGCTTCGTAACGGGGCGGGCTATCTGCATGCCATGCTCAAGATCTTTGCACCGACCTCATCCATCGCCTTCATATTCTTCAGCGACCATAAAGATGATGATGGACTCATGCAGCAAGTGAACTACACGCTTCCCAGTCAGAAAGGAGCGGAGGTTCTCCTCGCTTCGATCGCCAATGTGCGCGATGCAGATGGCGCTGATGCGCCCGAGGCGATTGAATGTGTCCTCCGTGCCGCTGCTCGTCTTCCCTTTGGTGAGGTTCCGAAGGGACGTCGGTGTCTTTACCTGGTCTCGGATCAGGTGGCGCATGGGATGAGCCAGGGACGCCAGCACGATGATGGTTGCCCTGAGCAGTGCGACTGGCGACTTTCTCTGGAGGAAGTGCACGAAGCGTATGGCGCGTTCAGGGTCGTTGCCTCGGGTGATGATTCGCGCATCCTCCAACTGCAGAAGCAGTTCATCGCTCCTGAGCGCTGGCGCTATGATCTATTGGATCTGGCAACCGGTCTGTCTCATGACGAGCGGTGCCGGCTCGTGACCAATGCCCTTCTGTTCTTCATCGCGCGGCAGAGCGGAGCTCAGACGGTCGAGGGCTTCCTCATGACCCTGGTCGAAAAGTGGATGCAGGATCCGCAGTACGGTGCCAATACCGCTCGCAACGCCCGGAGACAGATCACGGCCTTTGCCGAGTACCTCGAGATCGACGAGCCTGCGCGCAAGAAGCTTCTTGAGAAGGTCTTCGCTGGTCTGCCCGAGTAGGAGGAGCCATAGGGGGAGACGTAGATTCTGGTGATGGTGACGGGGATGTATTCTTTGGGCCGCATCGCGCGCATGCGGTGCGGCCCTCTTCTTTATAAAAATCTACAAAGAACGTGTGCTTTGGATGGCGATCTCTGATCGCTATCAAAACCCAACCGTTCTTTCAAAAGGAGTTAACCATGAGCCGACTGCTCCCTGTCATCGGACGTGTTCGTGACACTGGGCAGGACGAGCTCCTGCCTAAACTTGCTGAGATCGCGAGATATCAAGGTGACTTGCAGGCTGCCTACGCACTCAGAGCGTACATGCCTGACTTTGTCGAATGGTTTCGGTCATATGGGTTGATCCGTTTTGGGTGTGTTTATCACCCCGAATCGAGGGCGTGGTTGATGTTGGACGGGGATGCGGTATTGATCACCCAGATCGTTACGGAAATATTCGGCGACTGGGAGACGTTTTGGGGGGAAACGCTGGGAACTCTCCGTACAGATTCGACCTGTCCGCCAGTTAGGCTTGCTTTGCTTGAGTGCTTGGCAGAGCGCAAACCGTTGATCGTGCCCGATCAGGCGTCCTCGCGTACCGTTGATGAACGATTCGCGGCTTACGCCCAAGACCACGGCATTCAAGTCTTGCAAACCCTACAGGTCGGTTGTGGCCGTCTGGATCCGCGTAGTTCAGTATTCCTCGTAATCGATACCGACGGGTTGGTCAAGGTCTTCAAAGAGCTTCCTCCGGACGATCCCATCCGGTTCGCCCCCTCGGAGGACGAGGCTGCTCTGTACGAACAAGTAGGGAATCAGGTAGGGCTTCCGCGGTTTTACGGAGTGACTTCTATTGGGGAGACGCGTTTTCTGCGAACGGGTGTGTGTTACGGGCAATCGCTCGTGGATTACACCAGTCCTCAAAACCTTCTCTCGCGTGAAGAAGCTTGTTACGTGGTGGGCAAGGTGGCCGAGATCTTGGCGGCTTTGCATGACCGCGGGATGGCCTATCTCGATCTCCGTCCGGAGAATGTGAAGGTAGATGGTCGGGATGTTTATCTTCTTGACCTGGGTGATGCGCGGAGATTGTCTGGTCCGGGCGGAACCGTCGCGACGCACATTCATGACGTGCGATACGTTTCGCCAGAGATGGTGTTCTCTGCGCAAGCTGGGACAGCTTCTGACGTGTTTCAGCTAGGAGTTCTTCTGCATGAGTTGCTTACGGGGTCACGCCCTCTGGAACGTGCCTGTCCGGTGAGTGGAGTTACGGATGGGTATACGTGTCAGTTGCTCGCACACGCGTTTGGCGCGTACACGGGAGAGGTGCATCCACTGCTTTCCCGTATGCTTGCGCACGATCCGTCGGAACGACCTTCGGCCGGAGAGGTAGTGCTTGCGCTTCAGATGGAGCGCGCCCGCACCATCATCGTCCATCGCGGACGCCGTCTACCAACGGCCCGTCATGGAACGGTGCTTTTTCCGGCTCGTATGGGAATCCCGCATCGTGGACACATCGACTTCATGGCGCGGATCCTCGAGTTGGGGTATTCGCTCGTTGTTTCGGTTCAATCGTCCTACCGACAGCTTGATACGGATCCGGTGCCCAAGTGGTTGGTCGCAAAGATGGTTGCAAGATCGCTGCAGAGGAATGGGTTTGATCTCACGAATGTCCGGTTCCTGTGTACGCCTTTTTTCGCGACGCGCCAGCGCCATTGTATGCATTTTGCCCTCATGCCTGGAGTCGATGATATCGTGGCCGTCGCTTCCGGCAATCCGGATGTTCCCGCGCTTTTCGGCGACCGTTGGCCGATCATCGATCAGGCGACGGTTTTTGGTCACGAACGCGAGGACTACGAGACGCGTTCCTGGGGTGCGCGCTTGCGATCCGCTGTGCGCTGTGCTGATCGTCAGACGTTTGATGATTTGGTTGCACCAGGCGTTCAAGATATCTGTTCGTTCGATGAATTGCGCGCCTTTTGCTCCCGATCCCCGCTCGAATTCGTTTGGGGGCACGATGATCGGGGTTGGGTCTATGCTGTCGTGCACGCGGCAGATGGAGCGGTCCTCGGAAAGCGGCGCGTGGGCGCGTACGGGGTGCCCGAGGATGCAGCCACCAAAGTCCTTCCATGTGGGGTGCGCGTCATTGATGCCTTCTCTCGGGATACGTTGGTTGAAATGGCGGGGCTTACGCGTGCTCTTCGTTGGGACTCGGTCGAGCTAGACGCGGAGAAAAACGAGCTTATCCATTACACTCTTTTGTAGCCTCTGAACCCCGACTTCGGTCGGGGTTCTCTTAATATCTTGACGGTTTTTTTATTTTCGACTATTCTTTCGCACATCTATGGCCGAATCTATTACGTTGCCAGCTGACATCAAACCCGAGCAGATCAAAACCGGGATGACGATCCGCGTGCACCAAAAGATCAAAGAGGTAGACCCAAGCGGTAAGGAAAAAGAGCGCGTTCAGGTGTATGAAGGATTGGTTCTTAAAGTGGGAGGAGTTGGTGTCTCTAAGACCATGACGGTTCGTAAGATTTCTAATATGGTAGGTGTAGAAAAGATTTTCCCCCTGAATTTGCCCTCGATCATGCGTGTCGAATTAGTGAAGACCGCGAAGGTGCGCCGGAAGAACATCTCGTTTGTGCGCGATACAAAAAAGCGCTTGAAGGAAGTAAAGACAGTAAAGTTGGTTTAAGAAAAATCCGCCTGAGGCGGATTTTTCTATTGGTTTGAAAGACCTTTGTCTTGGTCAATGCTGTGGGTTCCGGCGCTAATGATATCGAGGGCGAGATCGAGTGAGCTGCCGATAGGATTACCGAATTTGTAGTTGATGTAGAAGGCTTCGGAAATGTCATCCACGTGCTGATTCCAGTTCGGTCCAAACCAACCACGCGCCACATCTTCTGTCATGGCCCAGCGCAGAACTCCGCCACGCGTCACCATGTAGGTTTTAGTATCTGTCTGGAATTTCACTAATTTTGTACCTGGATGATAGGTCACATTGCCCCCAATGGGGATAAGAGACATCTGATCGATTGGAATAATTTTTACTTTTGAGAAGTCTGGATACCAGGTGAAATACACTTTTTCGTTGGGAAAGACGTAGCGCTTGCCATTGGCAGCGTAGTAGTAGACGGCGGTATCGCTTAATGTCTTCGCATTGCCATCATCTGGAATCTTGATCAGGTCGCCATCGGAGAGAGGAATTTTGAGACCGTCTTTAAACGTGACGCTGACTGTTTTTTGAAGCGTGACGCTACTGGCTTTGGCGGTAAAGGTAGCGTTTCCTTCGCGCAAAGAACGAACGAGAAAGCGGGCTTTGCCAATGCTATCGGTTGTGTCATTTTCTGGCATGATTTCATCATTCGCCCCGCGCGAGGAAGTGAGTGTGACTTGTGTATTCTCGATGGGGAGCAAGTTCATGTCCCGGAGGGTGACGGAAACGCGCGCTTGGTCGATTCCATCTGCTTTTACGCTTGTGTTGTCGATGCTGACGATGGAAAAGGTTTGGTCAGGAAGGTTTGCGGCTGAAACGAGCAAGGGGGTAGAAAAAAGACTGATGATCAAAAAGAGGTAGAGGGGTTTCATACGAGACCTATAATATCAGATTTTTTTGATTTTTTCTTGTGTTGTGTTCTCCAGCTCTTGAAGGATGCGTTGAGCGGTTTTTTCAGGGCCTTTGAAAGCGGTTGTGTCCACGACCAAATCAAAGTATTTGGGGTCGCGAAAGTCTTGGATGGCGTAGTATCTTTGGTAGCGTAAAATGTCGGATGCGGTGCGTGCCTCCAATCGTTTTTCTGCGTCTTCAATACTTAAGTAAGGGGCTTCATCTTGACGGGTATTGGTGAGATCTGATTTTTGACCTTGATAGGCGCGCCTAGCTGATTCGTGCGGATCACAAGAGAGGAAGACTTTGAAGGAATGGGGTATAAAATACCAACATAGTCGTCCCTCAATGATGAAGTTGTCTTCTTTAAGACCTAATTCACGCTGGTATTCGTCAACGCTCGTGTCGGTTTTTGGATCGCTTTCGCCAAGTTTATTCCACTCATCAAGCGTCATTCCATGTTCCATGGCCATTTTTCCACGGAGAGTGCCGATCGAGTAAAAACGATAACCAAGTTTTTCGGCCAAGATTCTTCCGGCACTGGTTTTGCCTGATCCGGGAACGCCTGAAATGGAGATAATCATAATTAGGAATGCCTAAATTCTTGGGTAAGAACTTCAAAAGCTGGATCAGGGGTTAGGGTGAATGATTTTTGTTCATGCGTGGCCGGATCATCAAAGGTGAGTCCAATGCTCTGGAGCATCAGACGTGGCGCTTTGACATTCCGGTCTGTTTTTTGGCGCTTATAAAGATCGTCACCGATCACTGGATGACCGAGAGCATGGAAGTGCGCGCGGATTTGGTGTGTGCGGCCGGATAGGATATGGATTTCGACCAGGGTCGCGCCGACAAAACGATCCTTTACCACGTAGTGAGTCCAGGCGGCGCGTCCTTTTTCCTCTTGGGATGGTCTGGCTGCCATGCGTGCCTGGGTTGAGGAGCGTGCAATGCGGAATTTGATGTCACCTTCGTCTTTTGAGAGCTCGCCATGCACCAGGGCGAGGTAGGCTTTTTCTACCTGGCGACTTGAAAATTGGTTTTGGAGATCTTCGTACGCCCGTTGGGTTTTAGCGATAACCATTAGGCCACTGACCTCGCGATCAAGGCGATGGACAATGCCAGGGCGATCTGGGTGTTCACCGACCTTGGCAATCTTTGGATCATGTTCAATAAGCCAATCCACTAAACTCTCTTCCTGATGAGCGTCTGGATGAACTAGAAGTCCGACAGGCTTGTTTATGACGAGCCAGTCAGAGGTTTCAGCAATTATTTCTGGCTGTTTTTCGTGAACCTTTTCGTCAGAACCGGTTCGCGGACGTTCGTCTTTTATTTTTAATCTTCCCTTTCCGTCTTCCTCATCCTGGTACTGTCCTCGATTTGGTTCAGAGAAATCTACTTTGTCGCCTATTTTCAAAAAATGATGAACGGAAGTTTGCTTTCCATTCACCAAAACATGCCCTTGTTTGATCAGTTTTTGGATACCAGAGCGGGAAATATTGGGTCGTTGAGCCGTGAGGAAGGTGTCGAGCCGTGCACCGGCATCGTTTTCTGTGATATGCCATTGAGTCATAGCTTATTATGACACAGGATCATAGCGGAGTGCGAGGATTTGTCCAATTTAAAAAACCTTTATAAGATAACGCCGCCGGGTCATGCGCGATGTAGCTAAATGGTACCTGCCTGCCGAGGCCCGCCACAGCGGGCAGGCAGGGAGCGTCAAGTCGTCGTCCTTTCGAAGTCGTCTACACAGAGAAGTCGATCAATAGAATCGAAGCGCGTCATCGAGAGAACATTTAAAATTTGGAGTCGGTCGAGCGTTCTTGGATAAAAGAGTAAAATAGAAATCGCCTGCGCGAGTAGCTCAATGGTAGAGCGTCTGTCTTATACACAGATGGTTGTAGGTTCGAGCCCTACCTCGCGCACCATCGGAGAATTCCCTGTTTGGGGAATTTTTTGATACGGTAGATTTATATGAAACGTGTGTTTTTGTTTTGCTCGCTCATCCTTTTGTTCGGGGCTGGATGTGCTTCAAGTATTCAGGCGCCAACGAATGCAATTAATCAAGCTACCTCGACCTCTGCGACCTCAACTTCGGCGGTGAACTCAGAGTCTGCTGTTTCAACGTCTAGCCAATTGGTCGTGATGTTGCCGATTCGTGAGTATGCCGAGCGTCGAACACTTAAATGGTTCGGCAAATTGGTTCATGATCGGTTTGATGGCTATCACTTGGGTGATGATATTGAGTACACAGATGCGACAGGGACACGTGTAGAGGTGTACGCGTTTGCAGATGGAAAGATCGTTTATCTCGATCCGTATGTGAGCGGCTATGGAGGTGTGCTGACTATGCGCGCAACAGTTGATGGGAAGATAGTGAATGCATTGTATGGTCACCTGGATTTGCGAAAACCCTTGCTCAAGGTTGGCGATTCGGTTGCGCGCGGGTACACGATCGCGATTTTGGGCGAAGGGGGATCTTACCAAACTGACGGAGAACGTAAGCATTTGCACTTCTCGCTTTACCCGGGAATCATCCTTCGTTTGCAAGGATATGCCTCAAATAAATCGATGATAGCAAACTGGATTGATCCGCAAGTATTTTTTACCCAAAACGGAGTCAGTCTTCCGACGCATCCGTGATGAACTTTGCTAACCGATTCGAAATGCATTGGGAATCGTGAAGATTCCTTTAGGTCGCAAACCGCCACCAGCATCAGTATAGACATGGGTATTCCGACTTCCGCGTGAATGCAGATCTTTGGGCTCGGTTGAATCAAGCACGGAGTCATCATCCAACTCGGCTTGATGCGAATATAATCCGACGCCCATACGTTTTGCTTTGCGCTGTGCAAATCGAATGATGGCTTCGCGGATCTTGTGATGCATGTTTGTGGAATAAAGACGCTCCAAAAATAATTGCGGGCGGCCTTCATTATCTTGTAATAGGCGTAGGACTGATCGTGCGATCAAGCGACCGCGATCATCATAGATCTGTATGATTTTGACAGCCGGATCACTCAGGTAGGAAAGAAGTCCGCGGTTAAATCTTGTCCTATATTTAGATTGGTAATGTTGACATGACTCAACCGGAATTTCACCGATACGAATGTAGATGTTAATATCGACTTTATCGGTTATCTGTAATTTAGAACGAGAAATTCGTGCACTGCCAAACATGCCGGTATGAGCCTCTTGTAGGAGAGTTTTTATGCGGCGAATATCTTGTTGAAAATCAGGGCTGTTGGTAAACGCCTTTTCTATCATTTTGAACGCTTGTGCAAACGGGACTTTGGTTTTTTCTATCGTTAATGTTTGTTCTTCCAGTTCTTTTGCTGTCAATGAGGATAAACGATGGAGATAGAGGAGTGCCTTCAATTGATCAAGCTCAATCTGATGCTCTTCACGATATGCACGAAGTTCGCTCGTTAGTTGATCTAACTCCTCTTGTTCTGGGCACCCTTCTTGGCGCCTCTTGCCATTGCCCAAGATGACGCGTAGTTCGGCTATACGGTCGTTATAGGCTTGTAATGGCAGAAAAAGCTGCTCATATTCTTCCGAAACCTGCGCAGCAGATCTTTCAAATGTTTTTTCTGCTACGTGGTGATCTGCGATTGCTTGTTTTAATATCGCATGGATACCACCCGTTATGTCTGAGACGGACATATCCAACACTTCGTCTATATCTACTGTCTCATCCGCACACCAAGCCTCGTACGTAGCCACTTCCATCTGTATGGGTACTAGGTTTGCTTGTTGTAATTGCCGCAGAGCTTCTTCGCGCCCCTTTTGTGAAGTCGGAGTAGGTCTGTCCCAGGCATGCCAATCTCGGTATTCACCATTCATGGCTAGACGAACGATCTCGCGAATTAGCACGGCCATTCCCTTGAATCGAGAGCATGTGTTGCGATCATAGATGAGAAATGCGCGTATCGATTCAACCTCCAGATTGAATGAATCCAATGCTTTTTTTTCGGAAGGTATTCCCATGGCTCGAAAGGCGTAATCCCGGATATGTGCAGATAGGCGCAGTTC
>CAYPSC010000016.1:0-10214 GCA_964413385.1 uncultured Gammaproteobacteria bacterium
AGGGTCTTCTGGACCTGCTCGTCGACGATCCGCCGGATCTGCTCGTCGTTCATCGACTTGCCGCCGTTCTGCTTGAACCACTTCTCGATCTCCTCGGCAACGAGCTTCCGGACTTCCTCGACATTGATGGCGCCACCGCTGCCCATGGTGCTCGCGGTCTTCAATGCCTCCTCGGCCTTCTGCTTGGCCAAGGCGATCTCCCGGTCCTGCGCGGCGTCCTTGGCCTTTTGATCGGCCACGAACTGCTCGAAACGCTGGAGGGAGACGAGCTTGCTGAAGTCCGAAGGCGAGCTCCCGGGAGGCGTGTTGACCACCTCCTTGATGATCTCCTTGACCTGGTCGCGCTGCTTGTCGTTCAAACCCTGTGCCTTGAACAGGCGGTTGAACTCGCTGATGATCGCAAGCCGCAGGGCCTCACCACCCATGGCGGGCTGATGCTCGCTGGTCATGCAGAACCAGACGCGCTTGCGGTGACTCCCGGCAGGCAGATCGTTGAACAACACGACCGCCTTATGCTTCGCCACGGCCCGCGCCTTGGCCAACGGCGCTTCGCGAAGACCTTCCGGATCCGACGCGGCGGCTGGCGGCGTTCCGTTCGCATCGTCGGTCGCCGCGTCGTCCGTGCCATCGGTCGCCGCGTCGTCCGTGCCAGCCGAACCCGAAGCCTCGTCCTTCGTCTCGCCCGACTCACCGGCACCGGGATCATCCGGCACCTGGTTCATGTCGGGCTCAGAAGTCATCTCGTCCGCGCACCAGACGCCGCGGTGATTCGGGTTTTCCCGGCACCACGGATCACCACGAAGGCAGGTGTCCCAACGCGATCCGTCACCCGCCGACTTCAATGGCCGATACGTTCCGTGGTGACCACCGCCCCTCTTCGGGGCCTTGGGCGCCGCCGCTGCGGGCTTGCTCCGGCAGGCGGTGAGATCCTTCTGGCAGGCGGCGAGGGATGCGTTGGCGACGTTCAGCTGCGCTCTGAGATCCGCGGCTTCCGTGCCGCTGAGACTGCATGCGGAGGTCATCTCCGCCACGAGCGCGGCGACCTTGTCCTCGTCACCGTACTTCTCCTGTGCCGCCTTCTGCTTCTCGGGCCCACCATCCCCACGGATATCCCACATGATCTCCGCAGCCCTCTGCTGGCAGACCGACGCGGGCGCCGGTGCCGCCTGGGCCATACGGCCGATCACGATGATGCCGAACATGACCGCGACCGCGACGATGACGTTCCGGAACCACTTCATCTCTCGTTGGCGCATGCGCACCTCCTTGGCCTCTCGACACGCGCCGCGTCGAGGGCGTAATTGATCTTGCCCCTTGATTTCTTCTACAAACCAACACGGTAAGGAGTCAGGGGCAAACCCTCCTCCCGCGTTTTTGCCTTGTAATAGTCACCTCGCAACCGAGGTGCCAATCCCTCCTTGGGGCCTTAAAAGCCCCTTGTATAGGATCTGGAGCCATCCCGCCTCGGCTCGGGGAGAGGAGGAAAGCTCCCCAATCCGGCCGGAATGGCTTCAGAACCCATTTCCAATAAATACATTTCCGACAAATAGAGAGCCCCCCCCTGACCCAGCCATTACAGTAATGCAGAACCATACAAGAAATCGCGTTTTTTGTCAAGGCTGACTGGCTCTTATTTAGCAAAAGCAAGCCCTTTTCCCTTAAATTCCATAAAAAAACAAAAAACGGCTAAAACTAGCCTAAACCCAACTCATTAGACACCTAATTTGTCTATGCAAAGCTTTTTTAAGATTCCTAGCGCCGTGAACGTCTACTGACACGGAACAGCACCCATCCCATTCCAACAACAAAACCAACGAACAATCCTAAAACGCTATTTTTTTTAAAAGATGGCTTGGCAATGCCAGGGGAATCTAACGGAGCATCAATCTGCTGAACCCGTACATTGTAGCCAAAATAACGCGAAGCTTCGGCTGTTAAAACTTGTGCCGTTGCATCCACTAGCGCATGCGCCTGATCTACGGATGGATGATAAACCGTCAAAGCAATAATCCCGGTGTTCGGCGTCACTCCAGCAGCCATCGCATTCCCCCATTGTTGTCGTCGCGTGTATTCATCCGATGAAAAATAATGTTGATCAAATCCATTGGCTTGAGTCAAAATTTCTTGCCTCAAACTGGAAGTGTAAACCAATTGCGCCAAATTATCAGCAATTAACTGAGTGGATTTTGCCACGGTGTACGGGTCAACCCCTACCACGTTATTCTGCGTCACGAGTAAACGCGCTGTTGATGATCGCTGCCACGGCTGCGCATAGGAATAAAAAAATGCAATTCCTGCACCTACTAAACTCGTGAGTAGCAAAAACTTCCAGGCCCGAGTGAGAACATGAATATCGTAAGGAGAAGACATAAGCAAAGAACAATCATCATTGTGCCACCCGCATTCTATTTCAGAATTTCACTCGTCGTAACACTTCCTAAGGTTAACGACCATTGCATGGGTTGATCCTTCCTCTTTCCAAATAAAGTAATCAATGTCCCTGGCTGATACTCAAGCAACCTTTCCCCAAGATCTGCTGTCCCATCTAGGGTATCACGTTCCACGCGTTCAATCACGTCACCCTCTTGCAAGCGACCTGCAAGTGGACTGTTCGCAGCCACGGCTGGTGTTCGCCGATCACCATGAACCCATGCACCCATGAGCGGAAGCGCTCGCATAGATCCATCCACTGCACTCGCAAGATCAATAGATCGTATACCAGCATACGAATGCACAATCTGTCGCCCGGCAAGAAGCGCTGTCAAAGCCGAAAACATACTACCCGCTGGGATCGCGCGCCAACCATCGGTCGTATGAGATTCCAGCACCCCTATCAATTGACCACGCTCATCCCATACTCCTCCACCAGTCGCGTTTGTATAAGCCTCTCCTCCTACCAAAAAACGGCGAGTCGCGTGCTCGCTCGACAAAATCAAAGCATCCTGAAGGCGAATGTCGCTGATGATCTGAGGAAACAGGCGTTTAGATTTTGGCTCGATCCAGACCGCTGAACCCGTCATGACATCGTTCGCGTGCACCAAGGCCACCGATGGCAAATCTCGAGAGCTAATCTTGAAATAAACAAGATCTGTTGCCGTATCCAGGATAGCTTTTTGCACAGGATAAAGACGGCCATTCCACACCACCAAAACATCTGAAGGGCGAAGACCGTTCAAGCTCACGGCCGGAGTGACACACCAACCATCTGAGGTCAGCGTGATGGCATTTGCAAACGAGCGTTCAGCACTTAATCCATCTCCAGACGCTGTTTTTTTTATAAGAGAAACAACCGGCGATGCATTGCGAGAAACAAACACATCCGGGTAAATCGGCGGCAACGGTCGCCGTACGACCGACACAACCTGGATGGCTGGGATGGAAGCCGTACTCGTAGACGTCAGTCGAAGTGCCTCGCTTAAACGATCATCTAAACGAGCAAAATCTGAGGAGAGCGCCAGACGCGCCACCATCCATCCAGAACCAGCACCACCCACGATAGCAAGGAACAATGGAAGGATAACCCTCACAAACCATCGAAAACGAAAGGGAGATGAAGGCATAGATTCTCAGATCCATTTGGCAGAAAATAAAAGGACAACCAATAAACAAACAGCTAAGGCACCTTCTCCCCAAGCAAGACGGCGCGGCGGTACAGGTTCATACGCATACCGACGTACGCGCAAAGGGAATCCGATAAGCAGCGAAGCAAGCGCTCCGTGCACAAAAACCCCAACCGGCAGCAAGAGCCCAAGCAATCCAGCATGCGCACCAACAACAGCTCCGAGCGCGCTCCATCGACCACGATGACGATGACTTGCACTTGGGTGAGAAGTTAGGAAAAAAGCAGCAGCCGAAAAAACCATCAACGCTGCGAGAAAGATCCAAGCACGAATATGCACAAACACCGCAAGTCCATCCAATGTCGATCCTAAAAAAAACGCTCCCAGCGGAATCAGAGTGATATTGAGGCGCGACAAGCTATTGACAGGATAGCGCGATGGCACTCGCGTGAGTAAAAATAAAAGTTCCAAAACAAGAAATGGAATCCCAACGAACACAAGGGTTATGACCCAATGCTCCACCACGTTTTCAGCCATTAAGAAACCAAGCGATACAGCTGCCATGACTAACACAGAGGGTAAAATTTTATCAAACGCATCGCGCCAATCCAGGTGACGCCAACTCAGAAGCGCAAGGCAAAACAAATACCAAGCCAAGAATCCCGCTAACGGCCATGGATAAATAAATGGATGCGCCCATTGCCAACTCGCAATAAGAAACGCCAGGATTCCGGAAATCCATGCTAACAAGCGAAGAAGCAACGTACTCATGCTTGAGGCAAAAGAAAAGATAATTCCAACTGACGAGGCAACGTGCGAACCTTCGCCAACGTAAGTTCGCCAAAGGAAAAGGCCCAATCACCTAAGGCTTGCCCGGTAACCTTTTGAGCTAACCAGTGAAGCTGCTCCTGAGAGAGTGTCATCTCACCAATCTGAATCGCTGTCGGTTGATAGCGAACCGTGTGCGCGTCAAATGTAATGCGCCCGCGCATAAGAAGATCCACGTGAAAGAGGGATTTCACCCAATGACCAGAGACGTCGGCCTCCTCGGGAAGCAAAGTCACCTGTACATTTTTACCTTTCCAGCCAGTTCGTGCCATTAGTGGATTGATAATCCCGCGCAAAGCGCCCGTAAGCTCTTCCTCCGAGAAAGTAACGGGATACGCATCCCGAACTCCATGGGACGCGCTTGTTCGCAATCGACTCTCAACCAAGCGCGCTAAATCCGCTGTCGTGAAAACAGAAGAGGTCTGCACAACGCGTACCGGTTGCGGTGGATGATACAAAACGGATGATCCAGGAAATTGGAGAATGCCAGCCTTCACCAAAAAATAAACAGGCGTTAAAAGCAATGCCAAAACAAAAATAATTTCTAACCCGTAGACCAAAAACGCATTCAAACCCGCACGCCTTGGTTTAAGAAGTGACGGATCCGGACGTGCTGCCTGATCCTGCATCTGCGGAGAAGATGATATAGGCATAACTAAGAAGAACTCAAACGGATAAACGCATCCCGCGCGCGGCGCAAATCCCGCTCACCCGTTTTGCGATCACCATCAACCAATGCCTGAAAGGCGAGAACGAGTTGAAGATGAATCGTTTGATCATCACGCGTGACCGTCAAAGCTAAGAGAGTATCGCGCGCCACACGCGCATCATGCGTATCATCGTAGACGCGCAAGATGTTGGCAACACGTTCTTTCCATTCACGATGGATTTCACTCGCCGGGCGAGAAGGAAGTGCGGGTCGAAATTCCGTTTGCAAAGGCGCAACAACCGGTGCTGATGTTGAGACGGTGCGCCGAAACAAAAAGAATATCCCTCCTCCAAGCACCAAAATAACCAACACCATCCAAACAATGATACGACCCTTCATACTTAACGCGACTGGTCACGCCGGTAACGTAAAAGCTCCGGAACAGCCACAGATAAGGCGGTTGCAATCGGGATCGAAAAAATAGCCCCTGCCACTTTAAACAACTCCCAACCAGCCCAAACAGCTAAAATACTCACAATGGGATTCAATCCAATCGCGCGTTGCATGACCTTGGGCACAATCACATTGTTTTCCAATTGTTGAACAACGACAATGATTATAATAGCGACAAGGGCTTTCCAAGGTGATTCGGAAAAGGCGAAAAATATGACTGGTATCGCTGCCAAAAACGGACCAACATAAGGAATAAATTCAAACAAACCGCCCAAAAGCGAAAGCAGTAAGGCATAAGGAATACCAGCAATGGCAAATCCAATGAAATAAAGAATGCCAATAATGAGAGATAGAATAACCTGTCCCCGTAACCAATGCCCGAGCTTATCAACTACTTGCCACACGAGCTGTGTTGCAAACTCCTGATGTTCAACCGGAACCAGATAACGAAAAACACCTTTCACAGCCCCCTCTTCCACGATAAGGTAAAATGACAAAACCAACACAATCAAAAAGCTAGCCAACCCGCCAAACACAGCTACAATGGCATTAAGAATATTTCCAAGCGAACGAGGGAGTTGGTTCAAAAGCCCACTTAACCCCGACCGAACATCCCCTAAAGCAAATCGATCTGCCAAGCCTTTTAAGGTATCCGCTAAATCAGACACCCATTCCAACGATCCTCCATGCACTCCTGCAAAGGTTCGTACCTCCTCCAGCATCACTGGGATCAATAACGCAAACAAAAGAGCAACGGTACCAAATAAGACAAAATAAGCGGCAATGACGGCAAGCCCGCGTGGAATACGATGCGCCTTTGCCCAAACGGCCAACGGATAAAGAACACCCGCGATGAGCAATGCTATAAAGATAGCCAGAATAATATTCTGAACTCTCCATAACACCCATAAGGCCGCAAGAATAGCCACCGTCCGTAAAATGGTTCCGGTGGAAATGGACACTCGTCGTAACGGCTGCAAAGACATGATTCCATTAAACCATAAATGAAAAAAGGCAACTAGTTACCCTCCCTCCTGATCTGTGTTTTAATATCACCATGACTTACGCCGAAAACCGCAAAGCCAGACACGACTACGACACCCTTGAAACCTTTGAGGGTGGTTTGGCATTGAAAGGAAATGAAGTGAAAAGCATCCGTGATGGTGGCGCTAAGTTAATCGGCACCTATCTTCAAGTTTTTCAGGGAGAGCTATGGTTAATCGGAGCGCATATCAGCGCCTACAAAAAACAAGGAATAAGAGACGGATATGATCCTGATGCTCGACGCAAAGTTCTCGTACATCAGAAAGAGTTAGCCTATTTAGCCGGAAAAACCCAACAAAAAGGCTTGACATTGGTCCCTTTTTCATTGTATTCTTCCGGCCGTCGCATCAAACTCTCGTTTGGACTCTGTCGTGGCAAAAAAGCGCCAGACAAACGGGAAAAACTAAAAGCACGAGATATCGCGCGCCAAACTGCCCGCTTTCTCCGCGGCCGCGATGAAGACTAATTAATCCCCTTGCTCGCCATGTTCAACGGGGTCCCCACGCAACGCGTGGGGAGTGCAGGCGGCAAACGAGAACGAAGTGAGACTGCCCTGCAGTCGAACGGAAACAGGTTTGCAACGCCGAGCAAGTCGAGCAAGGGGATGAACAAGCATCGACGGCGGCTCCTTTACTCTCTGGCAAGCCGTGCACGTTGGTCGCACGTAAATCCACCAGCAACATGACAACTGCCAACGTCATGACAAAAGTGAAGAACGCGATCGCTTCGGCGTTCCGCGCTCCGATCTTCGCTCCAGCCTTGGCCTAAGGTCAACGCGCTGGACCGGTGCTCACTTCGGCGCTTCAGCGAAGTGAATCCACCGTCATATCCTGAGGCTTGATGAACGGCGCGTTCTCCGCCGTTCATGACAGGCTTGAGAACTTGGTCCGCGCACATCGTCTTCGACTTACTGCGCAGACAACATTCTTTCGAAGACTAAGCTTGTGAACGACAGAGATTGAAAGAACGTTCGGACGGGGGTGCGATACCCCCCATCTCCACCACATGCTCGGTTTGTCGAGCTTGCACTCTCGCAAAACCATCGGTCTTGCTCGGTGCCCCGCCCGACACCCGCGCCTGCTCACTTCGTTCGCAAATAGAAGTGAACAGAAACACACTACACCAAATGCGTATTCATCATCGCCGCCGGGGCGGCTACCAAAAAAAAGAAGAAGGGCCAGTCTATCGAGCTAATGAGTCGATCATCGTTCCAGAGGTCAACATCATCGACGAGGAAAATAAATTCCTCGGCACCATGAAGACACCTCAGGCAATCGCTCTTGCTCGGGAACGTGGCTATGACTTGGTGGAAGTTTCGCCTAAAGCCATACCACCCGTCTGCAAACTTCTGGACTTTGGCCAATTTAAATACCAAAAGGAAAAGGAAATGCGCATCCAAAAGGCGCGCGCCAAGAAAGTGGATGTCAAAGGCATTCGCCTCTCCGTCAAAATGGGCCAGCACGATATCGATATCCGCGTTGCCCAAGCTAAGGAATTCTTGGCAGATGGAGACAAACTCAAAATCGAAATCATGCTCCGGGGGCGCGAAAAGGAACACGGTGGACTTGCGAACCAACGCATCCAAGAATTCTTAAACCAAATCCAACAAACCTACCCTCTGATGATTGAGCAACCGATTACCCGCGCCGGCGGAAACGTCTCGACCATTGTGGGAAGAAAATCTTAATCAAAGCTTGTGGCTATTAGCTTGTAGGCCGACACCTCCAGCTAAAAGCTAAAAGCTAAAAGCTGTATGAAACTCAAGACCCATAAAACCGTCGCCAAACGATTTAAAGCGACAAAGAGCGGCAAGTTGCTCAAGCGCCATGGCGGGCAAGATCACTTTAATAGCCGTGATTCTGGAAAGATCACGCGCAAAAAGCGTCGCGACCAATCCGTGGCCAAAGTCTACGTTCGCAACATTAAATCCCTCATGCCAAACGTGAAATAATATGCCTCGCGTCAAACGTGGAACCCATCGCATCAAGCGCCGCAAGAATATATTAGCCCGCACCAAAGGAATGATGTGGGGGCGTAAATCTAAGATCACCCTCGCCAAAATCGCAGCCGTAAAAGCAGGGGTAAACGCCTACCGGGATCGTAAACTCAAAAAACGCGACAACCGCGCCCTCCAGCAAATCCGGATCAATGCCGCCGCCCGTACTCTCGGCATCTCCTATTCGAAGCTCATATCAAACCTCAAAAAACGGAATATTGCCTTGGATCGCAAGGTTCTCGCTGAACTGGCCATGAATCATCCCTCGGTATTCGAAAAAATCGTAAAGGCGTAAAAGCTAGATTTTCCCACAAAATCTCCAGAATCACCTGGAGATTTTGTTTTGCATATAGCTCAAGTAAAAGAAAAGGTGTATAATAAAAACATAACAATTTCCTCTTATTTTATTTATTTCATTTTATGTCCTTTGAGAAAAATGCTGCTGCACGCAGAGAGTCGCCAGAAAAACAGCGTCCTGAACAAAGACCAAAAAGACGTCTTGAAGTCGTAACCGATGCCAATGCGGAAGAACTAGAACGGGCAATGCTCCAAGAAGATGAGGAACGTCTCGCGGATGTGCGAGAGGCTGTTGGTCGTGACGGAATTCCAGCGCGACTCAATCGCGCCATGGCAGAAGCTCAACTTATAGCTGACAAATACTGGAAACTTACAGACCAAGATAAGGCGGGAGGAGGTAACGATGCGCGCCTAAGGGCAAGAAAAGCAGATTTCGCCATGCGCCTGGACCAAGCCATCGAACATGAAGTCATGGCAACCTTATCGCCAGACGCGGCGGAAAGGCGAACACAAGAAAAATTAGAGGCTCAGAAGGCAAGAAGAAGGATAGAAGCCAAACTAGAAAGACAAAGAACACCAGAAGAAAGGGAGGCTCTAGAAAATATAAGAGCATTTCAAGAGGCTAGAGAGGCAGAACGAGATGCTTTTGCTGAATATCACCGATCACAGTACCGATTAGACAATCTCATTGACGACATCAGTAAAACGTACAGCATGGGTCCAGAACAGCTCCAAGAACTGATGGAGAGGGTTAAAGATAGACAGGCTGCACGAAACGAACGGCTAGGTTTCTGGGGTCGTGTTGCCGCCGCTTTCCGGCAAGAAGCACTATCTCCTCAGGAACGGGAAGAAGCGGAGCTGGCAAAGGACCCACGGGCTAAATCCCTGCTAAAAGCCTGGAACGACCTCGAGACAAAGACAACCGAACTAAAGCGAATCGCAGCCGGCACGGTTCGCATCACATCCAAAATACGTTTACCAAAATTTATCATTCGACCAGAGACTGGCGCAGGTGGACCACTCTCTCGTGGGGGTGTAACCGGTCTATTGTCTGGTTCGGACAGTGAACATCCTTATACTAAAAAAGCACGTAAAGACGCAGAAGCGAACCAAGAAACGAGAGAAGCATTAGGAGAGGGTAGTTTAGATGAAGTAGTGGCTGCCTTCGCCAAGCTAGGAGTGTCTCAAGAGAGGGCTTTGGATCTTGCTTATGAAGTCCCGCCATTAATGGAAGAAGGATTCACTCAGAGTCAAGCCATTGAAGCTCTTGCAAGTCACTCACCAGAAGAATTACGACAAGCCATAAATATTATTCGCGGTTTAGTCGTAGGTACAAACTATGTGGAGACACGATTACAGCAAAACAAAATATCTTCTGTAGATGCAG
>CAYPSC010000017.1:0-9966 GCA_964413385.1 uncultured Gammaproteobacteria bacterium
GAATTTTCCAATGTTGATGGCAACGTCGGGTAAAGAAGGGATGACGACGCGTCGTGCGTCTTCTGCTTCTTTGTTTTTCATTTCTGTCTGAATGCGCGTATTGAGACCGTGATCACCGAAATAGAATTGGCGTAAATAGGGGAGCCATTCTGCTTGCCCTTCGGCGATTTTGTCCAAATCTTCTTCCATGGTTGAGGTGAATCCAGCATCCACCAGGTCGGTAAAACGTTTTTCCATGAATTGAGTCACGGCAAAACCAGTAAATGTTGGCACTAAAGCGCTGCTCACTTTGCGGACGTAGCCGCGATCGAGAAGTGTAGAGATGATGGTCGCGTAGGTGCTCGGACGGCCAATGCCTACTTTCTCCATATATTGAATGAGGCCGGCTTCGGTAAAACGGGCTGGCGGTTTTGTCTCATGCGCGAGTGCTTTGACATCTTTGCAGCTTGGCTGATCGCCGATCTTCAAATCAGGTAGTGCCTTGTTCTCTGCGTCTTCCTCCAATTCGTCCGCACTCTCCGCATAGGCGCGCAAAAAACCGGAAAAGAGAATACGCGTTCCTGTTGAGTTGAATGTATACGGGCCCACGGTTGATACGGCGGTGATTTGCAACTGTTTACTATCAGGCATTTGAGAGGCGAGGGTACGCATCCAGATCAATTCATAGACATCACGTTCAGCGCCGGTAAGCCCGGTTTCGTCTGGTGAAGCAAAAGTCAAACTTGGGCGAATGGCTTCGTGTGCTTCTTGTGCCCCTTTGGTTTTGCTTTCAAATACACGTGGTTCCGTAAGAACAAATTCTTTTCCAAATCGTTTTTCTATGCCAACACGGATTCCTTTGAGCGCTTCTTGAGAAAGGGCGGTTGAATCCGTACGCATGTAGGTAATGTATCCATGTTCGTAGAGTGACTGGGCCACGCGCATGGTTTCTTTTGACGAAAGTCCGAGTTTTCGGTTCGCCTCCTGCTGCAGGCTTGAGGTAATAAATGGCGGTGCTGGTTTGCGAGTGATTGGCTTCTCGGTTACATCCGTGATTTGCCAGGATCCTATGCGCGCTTCTTCGGCGATTTTTCTTGCGTCACTTTCGTTCAATAAAACAATATCTTTTGCCTCAGCTTTGAGTGAGCCGGTTTGTTCATCAAAATCTTTTCCAATGGCAATACGCTTACCGTTGACCGTTGCAAGCTTCGCCTCAAAAGAGTTCAGAGATCCATCAGCTCCGCCAGATTCTGCTCGGAATGGCGGAGAAGAGAGGGTGGCGAGCACATCCCAATAAGCACCCTTTTTAAAAGCGAGACGCGCACGTTCCCGGTCTACAATAGCTTTCAAAGCAGCGGACTGGACTCGTCCGGCAGAAAGACCGTAGGTGATTTTTTTCCAGAGAACAGGGGAGATGCCGTACCCAACAAGACGATCGAGAATCCGTCGAGTTTCTTGAGCTCTGACTAAATGCTCGTTAATATCACGCGGATGATTTAACGCGGCTTCAATTGCCTGCTTAGTGATTTCGTGGAACACCATCCGTTTGACCGGAACTTTGGGTTTCAAAATCTGAAGCAGGTGCCAGCTAATGCTTTCTCCTTCGCGGTCTTCATCAGTCGCCAGATAGACGTCTTCCGCGTCTTTTAATGCTTTTTTTAGTTCAGTGATAACTTTTGTTTTACCTTTGGAGACTACGTAAAGCGGTTCAAAATCATGATCAACATCCACACCGAGTTGGCCCTTTGGTGTCTTTTTTAATTCTTCCGGCACTTCGGCAGACGATTGCGGCAAATCCCGCACATGACCCATGGAGGCGATGACGGTATAGTCTGACCCCAAAAATTTACGAATGGTCTTCGCTTTGGTTGGAGACTCCACGATAACGAGATGCATAATGCAATGTGGAACGTTATAACATTGAAAATGAAAATGAGGCAACTTTTCATTTCCCCTTTGCCCACATCTGTCCACCGATGGGTTTTATGAATCCCTTCATTTCTAAGAGTGCCATTTTACCACTGATGGTCGCGATATCTTGGCTCAAGGATTCTGCTAATTCATCAATATGTTTTGGATCAGAAAGATGATTTAAGATGGCACGCTCAATTGTATCAATCGGAAGTTCAGCACGAGCGTTGGCGATCATGGCAGGTTGATCAAATTCTAGTGCTTCTAAAATATCGTGAACACTCGTGCAAACTTTGGCGCCAGATTTGAGTAAGTTGTTTGTGCCTTTGGACTGTTCGTTCCAGATGGGGCCTGGGACGGCTAAGACTTCTCGATTTTCTTCGAGAGCGCATTTGGCGGTGATGAGCGATCCACTGTCTTCGGTTGCTTCGACAACAAGTGTGGCAAGAGAAAGTCCGGCGATAAGGCGGTTACGCATGGGAAAGTGTTCTCTGCGACTTTCACTTCCTAGCGGAAATTCAGAAATGATAGCGCCGCCTTTTTCGATGATTTGATGGGCGAGAGTAAAGTGTTCTCGTGGATACAATGATTTATCATCAACGCCTGTACCAAGAACGGCGACCGTATATCCCTTTGCGTTTAGTGTGGCCAGATGCGCTTCACCATCAATTCCAAGTGCGAGACCGGAGACGATACCGAATCCAGCTATTGCTAGTGCTGGGACAATACGCTCGATGCATTGCTTACCATAAGTGGTTAGATGGCGTGTGCCAACAACGGCAATGTTCGGTGTGTCTTTTAAGGTCCCGCGTATGAATAAAATTTCTGGAGGATCAGCAGTCATCTCCAGAGATTGTGGAAAGTCAGCATCCTGACGAAAGACAACGCGAACGTTTTCGCGCTCTATTTGTTTGATGAGTTGATCTGGACGAAATATTCGTCGCCATTCAACGAATTTGATGGCTGTTTTCTCTTTAATGCCGGCGCGTATGAGTTCAGGAATATGGGCGAGCCATGCCTCTTTGGGATTCGAAAACGTTTCCCAGAGCCTGTGCAGGGAGCGGCTTCCAAATCCTGGGAATGAAGCAAGGCAAAGACGGGCGAGACGATCTTCAGACCACATTCTATACCCCGTTCCATTTATTCATGCTTTTGTCAATCCCTAATTTAATCCAGTCTTCGATGGCTTCTATGGCTTTTTTGTATAGAGGTGTGACGAGTTTTTGTTCTGCTGTGGAAAATTTTTCTAAAACAAAATCTTCTGCTTTTATCGGTGCCTCTGGTCGACCAATGCCGATGCGTAACCTGCTGATTTCATTCGTGCCAAGCATTTGGTGAATGGAAGAAACGCCATTATGACCGGCTGATCGTCCGCGTGCGGTAAATGCCATTGTGCCAGGGGAGAAGTCCATTTCATCGTGGACGATCAAGACGTCCTTTTGTTCTATTTTGTAGTAATGCTGAATGGCGGCAATGGCTTCGCCGGAGAGATTCATGTAGGTGAGAGGATGAACCAAAAGGATCTTTTTTTCATCCATTCGTACTTCGCTGATCTCGGCCTTAAAATCTGATTTTTTTACAAAAGGGGTATCTAATTTTTCTGCTAGCAAAGAGATTACATCCCATCCTATATTATGGCGCGTGTGGTCGTATTTCTTTCCGTGATTTCCTAGGCCGACAATAAGTTTCATAGATTAAATTATGAATGGAGTGATGACGATTGACAAGTTTCTATAAAAGGATTAGGTTAGTTTTCTAACCGACGCTCACGCCGAGAGCGCTGCAGAAAGGAGGTCAATATGTCGGGCGGTCGAGACTTCGGCGACTCGACCAAGCCCGGGCTCTATGGCGCGGCCAGTTTCTTGGCCGTTTTTTTTATTGACAATCTTTATTGCCAATCTTTCGATTTTCCATCATTATAAGCCCACCATGGATCAATCCCGTATACGAAATTTTTGTATTATTGCACATATTGATCACGGCAAGTCGACCCTTGCCGATCGTTTGTTAGAAATCACGGGAACGGTTGAGAAGCGCAAAATGAAAGAACAATTATTGGACACAATGGATTTGGAACGCGAGCGGGGGATTACGATCAAGCTGCAGCCGGCGCGGATGAAATATCAATCAAAGGATGGTCAGGAATACGAATTGAATCTCATTGATACGCCGGGACACGTGGATTTTACGTATGAAGTTTCTCGTTCATTAGCTGCTGTGGAAGGTGCGGTGTTACTGGTGGATTCAACACAAGGTGTGCAAGCACAAACGATCGCTAATCTTTATTTAGCGATTGAACAAAACCTCACAATCATTCCTGTTTTGAACAAAATCGATTTACCGAATTCGGATGTCGACCGACGCGCGGCAGAATTAATGCAGCTTATTGGTTGCAAACGTGAGGAAATTTTGTTGGCTTCTGGAAAAACGGGGCAGGGGGTCGATCAGATTCTGGAGCGTATCGTGTCTGAGGTGCCACCGCCATCAGGTGATCCTGCCAAACCATTTCGTGCCATTATTTTTGATTCTAAGTACAACGATTATCAAGGTGTGGTGGCGTACATGCGGTGCGTGGATGGTGAATTAAACAAGGGCGATAAAGTACGATTTTTGGCGACGCGGGCAAATGGTGAGGTGCTTGATATTGGTTACATGAAGCCGGAGCACGTGGCAACAGGTCATATGCAGGCGGGAGATATTGGATATTTGGTGTCTGGCCTAAAAGAGATTTCTTCGGTGCGTGTCGGCGATACGGTTACGTTCGCAAATTCTGAGGTTCTCGAACCTCTTCCAGGTTATAAAGAGGTGCATCCGATGGTTTATGCCGGGATTTTTCCTCAGGAAGGAAATGAATATGAAAAGTTGCGTGACGCAATTCTTAAATTAAAGTTGAATGATGCGGCACTGACGTTTGAACCGGAACATTCGTCTGCTTTGGGATTTGGATTCCGCTGTGGGTTGCTTGGCATGCTGCATCTGGAGATTGTCCAGGAACGGTTAATGCGTGAATTTGACATGTCGGTTGTCGTTACCACGCCGTCAGTGGGATACGAGGTAACACGCACGAATGGAGAAATGCAACTGATCAAATCGCCATCGGATTTTCCAGATCCATCCAACATTCAAGAAACAAGAGAGCCGTGGGTTAAGGTTGATATTGTGTGTCCGAAAGAGTATTTGGGCAATGTCATGTCGCTGGTTCAAGATCGTCGCGGTGTGTACAAGACAACGGAGTATTTGGATGCACAGCGCGCGATTTTGCATTACGACATGCCACTCGCTTCGGTGATTGTTGATTTTTACGATAAGTTGAAGGGCGTATCAGCGGGCTATGCATCGTTGAACTACGAATTTACGGACTATCGTCCGTCGCAGATCGTGCGATTGACCATCTTGGTTGCTGATGAACCGGTTGAGGCACTCGCGACTTTGCTGCATGAAAGTGAAGCGTATCGTCGCGGCAAGGAAATCGTAGAGACGCTGAAAGAGGAGTTGCCTAAACAGCAGTTCGTGCTGAAGTTGCAAGCAGCTGTCGGAAGTAAGATTATTGCTTCAGAACGCCTATCGGCGTATCGTAAGGACGTTCTGGCGAAAATGTCAGGTGGAGACTATACGCGTAAATCAAAATTGTTGCAGAAACAGAAGAAGGGAAAACAGCGCATGTTGGAACACGGAAAGGGAAGTGTGGAGATTCCGCCAGAAGCGTTTATTAAAGTCTTACGGAGAGGATAGAAATTTTTATCCGAAGATACATTCTATGAAACGTTCGACTGTCAATACATTGAAAAAAATTCTTGGAATTATTACTATTGCGGCGACGATTTTCTTTTTGGTCGCTCCATTCTTGACGGGAAGTTTTTGATAAGATGTTGAAATTCAAACTATTGACTTTCTCTTTTTTCATTGCCGTTGATTCGGCATGATGTCGGCCATGCGTAAACAATGGAAAATTCTGCCTCTTGCTCCCCAGGATTTTTTATTGGCTATCGAAACATCGCCCATCGTGACGCAGTTGTTATGGAATAGAGGAATGAGGACAAAAGAGGATGTGAGAGACTTTTTGAATCCGCAATGGGGGACGGGTATGCATGATCCACGTCAATTTCGCCACATGAAGGGCGCGCTTCAGCGGATTTTTCAGGCACTTGAGAATCAAGAGCGGGTTACGGTTCATGGAGATTATGACGCGGATGGCGTGACTGGATCTACGTTGTTGATTACAGTTTTGAGAGAAATTGAGCATCGTTTTCGACTTGCAGCTACCAACTACCAACCACCAACTACCAACTCGATAGATTTCTATATTCCTCACCGCGATAAGGAGGGGTATGGGTTGCATCGCGAGACCGTCATGAAATTGAAAGAGCAGGGAACAAAGTTAATCATCACGGTAGATTGTGGCATCGCTTGTGTGGATGAGGTGGCTCTGGCGCGGCAAGAAGGGATGGATGTGATCGTTGTAGACCACCATCAATTCGGAGAACAACTTCCCGATGGTTTTTTGATTCATCCAGGTTTGCCCGAAGAAACTTATCCATTCAAGAAGCTTGCTGCGGTTGGAGTATCTTATAAATTTGCCTGTGCCCTTTTGGAGGAGGCGAGGTCTCGTGGATTCGGAATTCAAGAAGGCTGGGAAAAATGGTTGCTCGATTTAGTTGCGATCGCGACAGTGACCGATGTCGTTCCTCTCGTGGGAGAAAATCGTGTGCTAGAGATGTATGGCTTGCGTGTCTTGAATAAAACGCGTCGGCCGGGATTACGGGCACTGATCGAAGCTGCGGGCTTGACATATGGTTCCATGGATACAGAATCAGTCGGTTTTGCGCTGGGTCCGCGATTGAATGCGGCTGGGCGTATGGATCATGCCTCACTTGCATTAAAGCTATTGCTCGCGGAGTCGGAAGAAGAGGCGCGGACATTGGTTTTGGAGTTGGAACGATGCAATCGGCAGCGTCAGAAAGCGACGCGTGAGATGATAGTGCAGGCGGAAGAAAAGCTTGAAACAGAAAATCATCAGATGTCTCAGGTTATTTTTTTATGGGACAAGCGTTGGTCACCATCGCTCGTCGGTCTTGCAGCAGGAAAATTTTTGGATCGCTTTGCGCGTCCTACGGTGGTCATTGGACATCACGAGGGGAGATGGATTGGTTCTGGGCGTTCTGTTGCTTTGTATGATATTACGGCAGCCATGCGAGAATCAGGAGAGGGAATTCTGACGCGGATTGGTGGTCATGTACAAGCCTGTGGATTCGCTTTGGAACAAGAGAACTTGCTTGAGGAGTTAGCCTCGCGTGTCACACAACACGCCATGCAGAAATTGAAAGAAGAAGATTTAGTACCATCGATTGAAGTGGATGCAGAAATGTCACTCGCCGATCTTTCAGAAACATTGGCTACTGATATTCAAAAATTAGAACCATTTGGCGAAGGAAACCGCCGTCCGATCTTTTTATCGCGTCATTGTTTTGTGGTGGCGGCTGATATCATGGGCGCGGCTAAAAATCACTTGCGATTATCCGTTGTGGCGCCCAATGGTCGGCGTTTTAAATTTATTGCGTTTAAATTTGGCCATCGTTTGCCTGAGGTCGCCGTGGGACAAGAGATCGATCTTGTGTATCATATTGCGGTGAACGAATGGCAAGGGCGCAAGACGATCGAGGGGAGAATTATTGATTTTGCGATGGCATGAATGAATATGCATTTTATTTTAAGAACAGATGGAGGCGCGCGGGGAAATCCGGGACCGGCAGGGATCGGGGTTGTGATTGAGAATGCAGAGACCGGTGAAGTTTTAGAGCAGCATGCAAAATATTTAGGGAAGACGACCAACAATCAAGCGGAGTATCGAGCGGTTCTGTTGGGATTGGAGCGCTGCCGAGACTTGGGGGCAAAGCGTGTCGATGTGTTGGCAGATAGCGAATTATTAATCAAGCAGGCGAATGGACAATATAAGGTCAAGAATGCTGATCTTGCTCCATTGTTTTTACGAATGAAAAATCTCTGTGTGCAGATTGGTGACGTGGCTTTCCAGCATGTGCGACGGGAAAAGAATAAGATGGCAGATGCATTAGCGAACAGGGCGATGGACGAGGGGATGGAGATTGGATAGGTAAAAAAAAGACCGGTCGCCGCGAGGGGTGACCGGTCGGTCTTGCAGAGGATCTTCTTTTGTCTCTTCCTGTTTCGTGCGATTTTCCTGATGTGCGCTCATCGAGGATTCGACACGGGACAGGGTAGAGAGTGGCGGATTGTTAGCGTCTCCCATTTGCCACCAATGGGAGCGCTCTTGGTTCGGGGGTCACGCAGACAACCTGCTTGGAGCATCTCGTACGCGCAGGACTTGATATCCACCTGGGTGGAGTACGTCCTTGTCGCGGGAGCTCGGAGTGGTTCTGGGCCCCGTCTTCCTGGCTCGTGTATCCACGAGCTGTTTTTTTGTGTGTGCGGGTCGGGTGTTACCCGTCCGCGCGGATTCGGTCTCGGACTAAGGTTGTGGAACCAAGTCCGCTACTCGAACCCGGTATGTGGATCCTTTCCGATCCCTCTCCTCCTTTTTGGACGGTCTATGGGCAGAGCGCACTGCCCGGTTGTTTCACCGCCGGGTCTTTCCCAGGGTGATAAAGAAACATACACCAAATCAGCTCTTCTGTCAAGTGGTCGGTGTGTGATACACTGACTTTCATCTATGGGTCTTTTTTCCAGCGCTCCCAAACCTTCCAGCTATTTAGGGGTAGATATCGCGTTTGGCGGGGTTAAATTAGTTGAATTGCGTAATGAAAAAGGTCGGGCGCGTTTGGTGACGTACGCTTATGCCAACCTTGCGGCGGAAAGTTTGGACAAATCGTTGTTGACGGATATTCCAGGCACGGCGGACCTTTTGAAAAAGATGGCAGAGAAAGCGCGGATTACGACCAAGAAGGCGATCTCCGCTTTGCCGATTTCTTCGGTGTTTTCATCGATTTTAAATGTACCCACAACAGACGAGAAGGAATTGAAAGACGCCGTCCAAAACCAAGCAAAGAAATTGATCCCCCTTCCACTGGAAGAGGTATCGATTGATATGAAGATCGTCGATAAGATGGAAAAGGCCGAAGGGGTGAAAGCGGCAACGCGCGTTCTTGTCACGGCGGCACCTAAGGCATTGGTCAATAAGCACATAGAGATTTTTAAACAGGCAGGGTTGGAATTAATCTCGCTCGAGACAGAAGCGTTTGCTGAAATTCGTTCCTTGATTGGGAAGGACCGTTCGACGATCATGATCGTGGATATCGGATCGTTACGGACAAATATTTTGGTCGTCGAATCTGGGATTCCATTTATCACCCGTTCGATCGCGACCGGCGGGAATGCAATTACACAAACCATTGCAAAGACACTTGGGATCCCGCAGGAGCAGGCGGAATCCATGAAGCGCGACATCAAGTCATTGCAGTCCTTTACGCAAACGGGAGATGTATCGCCTATCTTGACCGTGCTCATGAAGTCGATTCTGGATGAGGTTCGCTATTCCTTCAATTTGTATCAAACCCAGGAGGGGAGTAACGGGCCAAAGCGGATTGATAAAATTATCCTTACGGGTGGTTCCTCTCTTTTGCCGCGCTTGCCAGAATTTCTGACGCAACAGATGAATGTGAATACGTATCTGGGAAACCCTTGGGCGCGTGTGGTGTATCCGTTAGATCTGAGGCCTCTTCTGGATGAGATGGGGCCGCGATTTGCCGTTTCGATTGGGTGTGCCATGCGAGATATCGATATAGCAGAAAAATAAGGGTTAAAGTTTATGCCCAATAAGACTGTTTTGTTTGCAGATGGGGATAGGTTTTTTGCTGATATTTATCAGCAGCATTTTCGCGAAGGGGGATTAGATGTTGTGTATGCTTCTCATGGGGAAGAGGTGTTACCCATGATCGAGAAGCATCAGCCAGATGTCATCCTGCTGGAATTGGCATTACCTCGAAAAAACGGATTCCAATTGCTTGATGAATTAAAAAGAGAAGAAATGACTCGTGATATTCCAATCATTATTTTTACGGAATTTGGGACTAAAGAAGATGTGGATCGCTGTTTCCACGGTGG
>CAYPSC010000018.1:0-9549 GCA_964413385.1 uncultured Gammaproteobacteria bacterium
AGCGCATTTGCTACCGCATTCACGACCATCGTGATGCCCATGGCTGTCGTTTTCTTTTCCGCCCGGTGTGTCGCGTTCAATAACGAGCCAATGGGAAAATCCAGAAAGATCGGGATCAATACCCAGGATAGAATCATGAGCGGTTCAATCGAAGCTCTGTATTGATGACCATATATCAATGGAACAAAGCGTGGAGCAAACGCCGAAAGAGTGGCTGTTAATGGAGCAGACACGGCCAACATGAGGCGTAATGAGCCGGATAGTAGCCCCTGGAGCGCCTGCTTTTCTTTTTGAGCATACGCGGCGCTCATTCCTGGGTATAAAGCCGCGACGAACGTCAGAGGCAAAAACTGAAAGGCATAGGTCACTTTGTACGCGATCGCGTAGTAGCCCACAGCCGTCGTCCCATGAAAAATTTTCAGCAATAACGAATCGACATAGGAATAAACTTTGACAAACATTCCAGCGAGCGCAAATGGAAGCGCGGCACGCCATATTGGCGCCTGATTGAAGGTCGGTCTCCAGATCGGCCACATACCCAACTTCTGCGCTTGGCGTATGCTCCAGAAAACGTTCCATACACTTCCTGTAAACAAACCAATCACCAAACCGTAAACGCCACCATGAAAGACAGCGGCAGATAATAAACTGACCGCGGCCGTTAAACATTGGCCAACGAACATGCCAATAGCCTCAAAACGCAATTGTCGGCGTCCACGGATCATGCCATACCAAACCAGCGAAAGTGCATCCGCAGACATCACGAAACAGGCCAAAGCCACAGCGATAAGAATTTCGCGCGATGATCCTGTGACCCAGGCGTAGAGCAGACTCGCAACAATTGCGAGTGGGATCAATTTGAATTTGACGCGTAATGCTTTTCCTAATAGCACTCTCCCTTTTTCTTCATCAGCAGCCGCTTCACGAATCACAACAGGGGTCATGCCTAAATCAGTCAGCGCGACAAAAATCGACGTGACGGATACAGCATAAAAAAATGCGCCCACCACATGCACGCCAACCAAGCGAGCGACAATGGTGAAGGTAAGAAAAGCAATCGCCTTTTGGGCAGCGGTGGCTAACATCAGCCAAACCGCATCCCCTGCAACCGCTCGACCGTGAAACATGTACACCAGCCTACGATGTTCTCCCCTTTTTATCAATGTAAAACTTACACGTTTGACGCTCTGCTTTGTCAAAACCTCCGGTGCTCAACGGTGTATGTTTCAATACGCCTTGTTCTCTGCCTGCCAGCAGGCAGGCGCTCCTCGGTTTTTCCTCGTATAACATCCAAATGTGTAAGTTCTACGATAACAACCATCCTCTCACGGAGACGTCTTTCAAAAGGAAGGAAGAGAAGGACCCATCATTTTTCTTGGCTCACCCATCATTTGAGCAATAACGATAAACCGTTTCAAAGCCGTTCCAAGCGGATAAGAAGTTTGAAGCGTCAGTTCTTTTTGCAGATACCCGTTCTGACTTAAGAGCGCCAGATCATCCGGCTCAGCAATAAAACTCTTTGTTACTTTATAGACAAATGGCGTCCCCTTTTCATCCGTCAGAATGATCTCTTGGCCAACTAAGATTTTGGGTAAGAGGGCAAAAACTGTTTTATACTCTCCCTTGCTCCAAATTAAATCACTGGAGTGACCAAAAATATAAACATTTCCGTACTCTCCAGGTTTTGCCGTCCCCGGATAATGAACCACCCCTTTTTTGAGAGCTTCCTGAAATACAGCTTCTGTTTTCTTATCAACATAGATAACGGGCGCCTGAATGCTTAGGTCGGGAATCTCGAGTGTATTTGGTGACCATGTTTTTTTCTCAAGATCCGCTTCCCGCGTTTGAGAAATAGCCTGTTGGTTGGTTCTGGAGAAAAAATATCGGATCTGAATCCAAAAATAGGGAGCGTTCATGAAAAGAAAAATAACCAAAGCGCAACCAATAGCAAAACCGAGTCGCGACCAAGGAATCCATCGCAGCTTTTTTTTAAACTTTTTGATGGTTTTCTTCAAAGTCATGGATATCTATCTTATATCAGAAAAAGCACCCGCTCAACAACAGGTGCTTCTTCTTTTTATTGCCTTTTATTGTTTTCGACGAAGACCGAACGCGATGACAGGAATCAAGAGGAAAGCATCAATCGGCATACCGGTACGCGGCAATCCGCTCGTCGACCCCAGCACTCTTCCTGGAGGTGTGGTAGAACCACCTGAAGCAGTAGAGGGTGTGCCCGTTGTGCTCCCTAATACCTGGCCACCACCTGAACCGCCCGTACCACCCGTCGTGCCACCAGTTGAAGAAGATGGGTTAACATCGTCATTTGTAATGATGCATGTTCTCGTCTGTCCAGCACTGATAGAGCCGGCACAAGCTGACGAATAAGAAGCGGTGTATCCGGTTAATGGTGTTGTTTCAGTAATCGCGTATGTTCCAGGATACACATTCACCGACGTACCGATACTTGATCCCTGGAAGAAGGTGCTAAAGCCACGGCTTGTAGAGACCCCGATCGTAAAATCTGATGGTTGCTTTGTTCCAATATTATCGTTAATAACTTTCTTGACCACAATCAGAGTACCTGTATCAATCACTCCCCCCCCGCCGCCACCGCCACCACCTCCGCCACCGCCACCACCTCCGCCACCCGATGGAGGAGTCGCAGGATCATCGTTTGTGATCGTACAGGTGATAGGAAAATCGCGAGTTTCGCTTGTGATAACACCCGAACATCCAGGACTTAACGTTTTTGTATAACCCAGCGAGGATACCTCATCTACGCTATACGCCCCCCCTCCAATCTTTAGAACAGTACCCGTTGCCGAACCAGGGAAGGAAGTTAAAGACGGCGACGTGCCGGTCACACTCATCGTGAAATCTGATGACTGTTTTGTTCCACCATTATCGTTGATGACTTTCTTTACCACTATCAATGTTGTACGAGGGTCAAATATTCCACCACCAGGGGCACGGTCATCGTTCGTGATGGTACAGGTTTTCACTTCCCCTGCCGCAAGACTACCGGAGCAGTCAGGGCTCAATGATTTAATATAGCCATCTGTTGAGGTCGTAGCGAGCTCATCAACGCGGTAGGTACCTGGATTTACCGTGACCATCGTACCCGTTGCAGAACCGACAAACTGCGCTGGCACAGCAACAGTTCCCGTCACATAGAGCGTGAAATCTGACGCTTGCTTTGTTCCACCATTATCATTGATCACCCGCTTGATCACGTTCAGCGTAGCCTTACCAGCTGGCTGTTGGAGCTTGTCATATCCAATGTCATCCAATTGAATGGAATCTCCTGGTTTTACTGCTCTCTCTTGCTTTTCGCTACCGACGACAACCTTAAACCCATTCAGAGCATTAGAATAGTTAGCTGCATCAACCTGGATACGATACTTAGTGCTTGATGATTCAACCGGTAACGACACAGAACTACCATACCATCCACTGCCGATGGTCTTGTAAAAGGGATTTGGCATGGCAATCACATTCTGTGGATCTGTAATATCGTATACGTTCAAGGTCACGTCCTGCAGAGGCTGGTCGCCCGCCCCGAATTGCCGGTCGGGGTTCCGATCGTAAAAGACATAACCGTAGAAATTAGCAGCAGGATAATAACCAATTTCATTATAATTTTTAGCTGGATCATTATAAGGACCCGTTGCTTCTCCCGCTACAACCTCGACCCGCTTTTGATCAACACGGCCAGCGATAGACGGCTGCCAGCCAGATGCAATACCACCTGTAACCTGGATTTCATAAGTACCAGCAGGAAAATCCATCAGGGGCGTCAAACCATTTTGGTCCGTCTGCAGCTTGCCAATCACCCCCCCATTTTGGATGACGTCAATTGTTACCCCTGCCAATCCTTCCTCACCCGGCTCTTGCGTACCCGCAATACCAAACAGTCCTTGGCTGTTTATATACCTATCATGGAACACAAGAACCTGGAGCTTACCCATATCCCCGATCGCCGGTGACGGATCATTATTGGTTACTGTGCACACTTGAGTTTCGCCAGCAGCAATCGTTCCAGAGCAGGCGGCATCGAGCGTCTTCTTATAACCCATCGAATCCGCCTCATCAATACTGTAGCTGCCCGCATCTAATGTCACCGTCGTACCAGTCTCTGAACCTGAAAAGGAGTTAACCGACACACCCGTTCCTGTCGCAGACATGGTGAAATCTGACGCCTGTTTCGTTCCGCCGTTATCATTGATCACGTGTTTTTTAACAACCAATGTTGCCTTAACCGGTACTTTAGCGATGTCATCATTCGTAATGACGCATGTTTTTGTCTCTCCGGCTTGAATCATGCCCGTACAAGCCTGACCGTAAGTTACCTTATAATCACTTTTCTCGTCCTCCGTGACCCAGTATTCACCGGCACGCACCTTGACCGTAGTTCCATTCTCATCTCCAACAAACCCGGTAGCCGATGGATTGTTCGCTTTTATATGAATAGTAAAATTCGAAGCCTGCGCTGTACCTCCGTCATCATTAATAACATGCTTCTTGACGATCAAAGTCGCTCCATCATCTGTAGAGGTTGATGCAGGATATGTATTTGTAATGACACATTTCGCTGTTTGGCCATTCAGCAATACGCCGGCACATCCATTACCTAAATCTTTTATGTAACCAAGGGCATCTGCCTCATCAACTGAATAAGGACCAGCATTCACTGTCAAGGTTTTTCCCTGACCGCCAACTCCTGAAAAAGATTCGGAGCCGGAGCCAGAAGCTACGTTGATGGTAAAGTCAGACGCCTGCTTAGTCCCGCCAGTACCATTTACCACCTGTTTTACTACGGTCAGTTTTGCCGGAAGATCATCATTGGTAATGATACACGTCTTCTCGTCTCCCAACTTCAAGTCTATCTTTCCCGCTAAGTCACAGTCACCCCCAATAGTCCCCACATACCCGAGCTCTTGAGGATTTGTCTCGCTTACCGTGTGAGTCCCCGTTGAGAACGTCTGAACAATTTCTGATTGCACAGGCGTAGCATCTACAAACAATGGAAATGTACTCGTTGTTGCCGCCCCCCCGTTATCGTTTACAACAACTTTTTTGACCGTTAAACGTGGCAATGCACCATTCGTGAATTCACAGACGGCATCCTTTGAAGGTTTGCCGGCTGCAATCGTTGCCGTCGCCGTCCCATTCGTGAATGCGCAATTGGTACCCGTGCCACTGACAAAAACATACCCCGACGGACCGCTTTCTTTTACCATGTAGGATCCATCCGGAGAAACGTTTGGAATAATAACTTGATCTTGGCCCGCTGGAATTTGAAAAACATTCTTGCCTCCGATAGCAGGTTCAATCACAAATGACCACTGATCCGGTTTGGCCGTTCCTGACGATACGATCTTCTTAAGAGTCAACGTTGGTAATTGAAGCAATTGCTGAACAGGAATTGGTACATTTTCCTGGCCACCTTGCGCTGTACGCACACTCAAGGAAGCTCCATTGAAAGAACTCGCGTCTACACCCAGGCGCGCACAAAAAAGCACATAGACCGATGCTTTTGATGGTATGTTTTGCAGCGAAATATTGTAATGCCTAAATTGATCATTCGAGGAGATCGTTTGCACACCGGCGCTATTTCCCCCAAAAGGACCGGTCACTTGAGCCGTCACGCTTCCAGATCCGCTTGTATTAAACATGGTCGCCGTTGAGAGCGACTTCCCCGAAAAAGAAAAATCATTCAGATTATCGACCAATGTTTTTGGATCACCCTGCATAGCAACCGTCACCACTTCCAAATCCTTGATACCAACCGCTGCATCAAAGTAATCATAAACTGGGCTAACCAATGCATCGCCAGCGGCATTATCGTTATTGGTTACCGTCAATTCAACCGGTACACATACTCCCTCAGGGTAAGCTCCAATATTCCCATTCTTTAACAACCCGCTTCCAGTTGGCTGGCCATTTACCAAAGAATACGCGCCTGAAAGCACAAATCCATTCATGCTGATTCCAGCCTTATTGGAGGGAATGGAATTTGATACGGCGCCAACCTGTTGAGAAATCACTGGCTGCACCAATGTCGTCACCATGGCGATCAGTACAGCAAAACTCATCGTTCTGCGCGAACGACGTTTTCTGTCATTTCGAGAGAATCTAAACATAGGCATAAAGTAAGAATTATTTGCGAGATGCTCTCACTAGGGAGCAGCCTTTTTTATTATGATATCCCCTCCCTTTAACTTTACTATAGCTCAGTACTATAGCTCAGTCCACACAAAAGCCATAGTTTTGGATATTGCCATAATAATAGCCGGCTGTCAATCCTTTTGTTACTCACGATCAAAACGATAAATTTCACTGTACTTAGCCAATTTTTGCGTTAAGCAACAGGAAACCGAGAACGATAACAAAAGCCGCATGCCCAACCACGATGGGGTGTTGAATCCTCATTTTTACCAAAATCATCAAACTTAATACGGTCATCAAGCCAAATATGGCCAGGACATATATCCATTGAATCCCGTTCTGGATCGCGTTCGTCACCCATAAACGGACCGCAGATCCTCCATACATTTCTCGCAAATTTCCCCAAGGAAAAAGATAACCGACCTCTTGCTGATGAATGACGTTTTTTGCCTGAGTTGTTAGTGTCAGGCGTTCGCCTCCTTGAGACAGAGTGGATGGATTAACCGGAATGACGCCGGACCATACTCTTTTATCCGGAGAAGAAGAGAGAGGCGTCTGAACCTTTCCAAGCTGTACAGCAACCGAATCTACCTTTGTCTTTGGCGCCATGACCTGTACTGCATAAGTATTCTCTTTTGGTATCAACGCGACCTTCACATCCTCTCCTAAGACCGTTGGTTGAATGGCACTCTCTGATGAAGAGGTAATATGAACAGAAAAAACTGAATCCGGCGCCGTCTTTTGCGGCGGGACTACTCGATTACGCACCGGAGAAGGCGTGGGTCGTGCGGATGGCTGGGCCGCTGCAAGTGCCGTCTGCAAAGGTTCACCGAACAATTGGACCACCATAATCGTAGGCACGCCCTCAAATTGCCCTTCGCTCACACCCACGCCAATTTCTTTAAAGGCAGGATCCAAAATATTCGCTTTATGCGTAGGACTGGCAAGCCATCCACTTTCCACATCTTCTGCTGTCGCAAAATGAACCGCTAAATTCTCCCCCGCATACTGATACCGGTACCCCACTTTTTTCATAAAACTCCATGCCGTTGCCCCCACGGGACTCTTATGCGCAAAATATTGATTTTCCAACATATCCTGGGCTTTTAGATAAGCCGCTTCGCTCAACTTAGAATTTATCGTCAATTCTGATAAGTGCGCCTCTCGCCTGGTTTGATTAGTGAGATCGATGATCGTCGCTGGCGTGACAGCACTCGAATAAAGAGTACCTGATGGTAAAACAAGAGCAACGGAAATACTTAAAATCTTTAACCCTATCAAAATAGCGGAATAGATCAGCAAAGACCGATGCTTCAGCGCGTGCGGAAGATGGTTATTCCCTGGATGAGGGATAAAATGGTCTCTCAATCGATGTCGAATGCTTCTTTTGATCTTTTTTCTTGGCATGATGCGATGAAATCTTAGCACTTACGCCAAAGATGAACCAGAAAGTAAAATGAAGAACAAACGAATCATTTTTTGCGCAAAATACCGATCAGATGAGGTCTGAATAACGCAGAAGGTAATCGGGATAGGAAAACAGAAAGCCGATATGTTATGGGACCAAAACTTGTATAAGAGGGCTCTTGATTTTCCCAAAGGATTTCTGTTTGGAAACCAATCGAAGTTGCAAATTTTTGAATATCCGACATTTTATTGAAACGGTAATAGACTTCAAAGGTATCTTTTTCTTTCCGCCCATAAACCGATTCATTTATCCAATTCGCGAATCTCTTGGAGGATAAACGACGAATCAAAATCAAGAAGCTGGAGGCGTTTGGCGTGACAAAAGCAAAAAAGCCTCCGGGTTTAAGGACACGATAAATTTCTTTCAGCCCTTTTTGTGGATTTTCCAAGTGTTCCAAGACCCAGAGTGAAAGGACTATATCAAATGAATGGTCAGCAAACGGTAGGGATTCTAAGCGACCACAGACAATCTCGTCGAGACTGACGTTCCCTGCCGTTTCTTCTACCGATAGGTCTATCCCAACCTTTCTTCCCCAAGATCCCTGTAATTCATCAATGACAAAGTTTCCATGGCCACAACCTACATCAAGCACGGCTGCTCCGTTGGCCAAACGCTCACGAACAAACTGGCCCAATAAAATCATCGAATCATCCCACTCGGGACATTCGATTTTGTATCGCCGCTTTGCTTCGAGCTGTCGTTTTTGTTTTGTGTTGAATTAAGAATATTGTTTTATATACACATATCCACATCTTAGCAGAGTTGGTTTTTTTTTTAGAAAATTCTTGAATCAAGAAGTCCGATCAGTTCATTCAGCCCCGTGCTCTGCTCACTACTGCTCTATTTTAAAAATTCTAGGATCCAAAACCGAATTTGGCTCAATAAATATCTTCATGCTAATGTCTCTTTCATGAAACAGTGTTTTCTTGTGCTCGGATACGGCATCCCGAAAGATATTCGGGATGATAAAAACTACGGGTGTTATCTCGGATTGGTTTTTAATGCCGTTTTTGATTGGTGTACCACGCATCATCGTTGGAATCCGGTGATCATCTTTTCTGGTGGAAAGACGGATATGTTTAAACCCTACCACCGAACAGAAGCTCGTGAGATGATCCGACTATTTACTTCCCTCACACACCGTTCTGCTGTAAAAGAACGCGTGCAGAAGTGGTCACTGATTCCTGAGACAAGGGCGCTCTCCACCTTAGATAATCTTCTCTATACAGCTGATCTCTGCTCATCACGAAAATTGGATCAGAGAAATGTTATTGTATTTTGCGAGCAGACCCGACAGAGACGTATTTCATCATTAGCAAAGAAAGTTTTTGGGAAAGCGAAAGTTATTCCTCTCGATTTTGACCAGTCTTCTAATCGATATCTGGAACCAACCTTTATCAGACAAAAAGAATCGGAAGCGCTTATGCTCGACCTATAGGCGCTCAAACACCCGGAACACCTAAAAGAACACCGCGCTTTATTTAAGAAAAAAATTGTTTTTTTTAGACAGGCGGGCCCAACCAGACATATTGACGCCATCAAACAATGGTGGGAACAAGAACTCCGTGAGGCACGCAAGAGAAACCACCGTTAAAAAATTGGCCTTTATTCCTCAATGTAACCTCGTATACGCTGATCACGAAACCGTACTTGTTGAGACGTGATTGCATCAGCAAGCGCATTTAAAAAATCTAGATCATTCACATCGACTTCGTGCACCGTCGAAACAAATATATTTTTTTCTGAACGGGCCACCACGTAATCGGAACAGCGCAGTCGCAAGCAACGCATTGAGCATCTTCGTAAGTTCAACCTCATCCGATCCGGCAGTGTCAAAAATCTTCAGTTTACCAGCGGAATCAACCATAAGCCCTACCCGTAGCATTGCCACCAAGGATCTCTATCACTAAGTG
>CAYPSC010000019.1:0-9443 GCA_964413385.1 uncultured Gammaproteobacteria bacterium
TCGGATAGGCGTTGGCGCATTGTCTGCGTTGCGCCAGTGCTTGTGGGATTGAAAGATAGAAGAACACGGATAATCTCGACACGGTATGGATCCTCCTTGGTCAGCTTCTCTACTTTTCGCTCGAGAAAGGTAAATACTTGCACACACCTGCGGTCATATTCACCGATTGCCATGGGGCGCGTTCCCCGAGCTCCAATTTCCATCAGCAATCGCTGTTGGAATCGCTGTGGATCCATCCTTGCCATATCGTCCTCCTTCTCGGGTGCTGAGCCCAATTCAACTCATGTTGAAACGGTGTGACTTTATGAGAAACAGACAGTTCTGTCAAAGCCATTCCTGTTTCTCATTGGCTGGATTGAATGAGTAGCGGTCGCTCTATCGAATGCCGTGATATACTTCGTTTGTCTATGTCTGAACAGATGCCAGCACGTAAAGGAGGGCTAGTAGAAGCGGCCGCTATTGAGCGAGAAGGAATGATTTTAAAAACAGTCATTCCTGATCATAGTTTTATTGTTGCGCAAGCTCTCGCCTCTATGCACCGGCAGGTTGTGAGGGTCGAATTAAATGAGTTAAGGGATATCTTTGCCTGGTTAGATGTCCAGGAAGAACAGGATCAGCTAAGAAAAGCAGCTCTCGCAACGAAGAATAATCTCAGCTCTGATAGGAGTGACATATGGCGCGAGGAGCTTTCCAGTCGGACGGATCCGCTGACGCTCTGGCAATGCGCAGAGCAAAGAGTGTGCAATTGCTTTCATCGGTCAATATTTTTTCAGTTGCTCATCCAGCATATCGAGCGGGATGGCTTGATTTTGGAAGGAAGAGCAATTGAGACTTCCCGAGCGACGCTTGGTTTCGATCCAGCAATAGCCCCCTTTCTCGAAGGTGGCGATCTTCATCTCGAAGAAGGAGAGACAGAAGAGGCGCACCTTTGGAATATTGTACAATGGGACAACGAGTATTATTTGGTTGACACGGCTTTAACAGATGCTGGCAGGCCTATGATTCAGAAAGTCCCTTTTGATAATCAACTGACCGGCACGCTGACGATACAGCTTTCCAATGGGAAATACCGCCATTATTTATCAAACGGAACAGTCAGCGTCGAAAAGATCTAAGTTTGCTTTTGTAAAAAGCTTGGAGAAGGCAAAAAGTCGGAGTACGATCAGCGCGCGATATGAATAAAGTATTAGAGACGACCAGATTCGTGGTTGCGAATGCTGATTTTATTCATATAGATAGAAATAAGATTGACGAATTTTCAAGAAATTTTGAGCGAAAAAAAGCGACCCATTGGTTATCCACTGCGCCGTTCGATCTCCACTCTCTCAAGAGTGATGAGGAGCGGTTGCGTTTTCTCTTTATTTTAAGCGCTTTTAGTTTCTTCTACTGGGAAGAACCTAAGTGGACTGTGGATGATAAAAATAAGAAGCTCGATGGATGGTGGGGAGTGATGGCTGCGATGGGTAGAGCTCTGGAGGATGACATTCCTTTACTTGACCCTGAATACTGCTCGGTCATTCCTCGAGAGCAGTTTGCTCATATTTTCAGAGGTGATGGAGTGATCCCGCTGTTGGATGAACGTTGGTTGATGTTACAAGAGATCGGCAACAGCCTGCTCCGATTATTTGATGGAAAAGTGCTGAATCTCATTGACGCCTCAGGCCGAGACGCCTTAAAACTTATCGATCTCATCGTCACTCACTTTCCTTCTTTTGAAGATGACTCTTTTTATAAAGGCCAACGCGTTTTCTTTCGTAAAAGAGCCCAGCTTTTTGTTTCCGAAATCAGTAAAATTTTTTCTGATAAAGCGTGGGGACGCCTATCTGGCATGAATCAATTAGCGGCCTGTGCGGATTACAAGCTTCCGCGAGCGTTACGCAAGATGGGAATATTAAAATATGTAATCTCTCTTGCGCAGAGGGTTGATAAAAAAGAAGAGCTCTTGCATGGTTCGCAGGAGGAGGTGGAGATCCGCGCTCTGACGGTATGGGCGGTTGAGTGTATGAAAGAGACTCTACAAAAAAGATTTCCGGATATCCTTTCCATGGAAATTAATGATCATCTCTGGTTGGCAACGCAAACAAAATTTCAAGATGAGAAACCCTACCACCGTACGAGGACCACGGCTTACTAGCCTTCCTTGAAGGCGAGAGAAGTCGGCTGAGTCAAGATCTGTGGGTTTCTAGACTTTGCAAACAAAAGCGGCTATGCTTCACGGCATTATGCGTTATTCTCAACTTTTGTCCAAGACATCGAAGCAGCTTCCGCATGATGCTGATTCTATCAATGCGCGTTTGCTGGTGCAGAGTGGTTTTGTCCGCCAAGAAATGGCAGGCGTCTATTCATGGCTCCCTTTGGGTTTACGCGTTTTGCGTAAGGTCGAGAAGATCATCCGTGAGGAAATGAATGCATTGGGCGCCCAGGAAATTCTGATGCCGGCACTGCAATCAAAAGAGGCATGGATCGCAACGGGTCGCTGGGATACGGTTGATATTTTGTTTAAACTCAGAAGCCAGGCAGAAAAGGAATACGCCCTTGGTGCTTCGCACGAAGAGGTGGTAACGCCTCTGGTGAAATCATTTTTGACCTCATACAAAGATTTGCCGTTCGCTGTCTATCAAATCCAAACTAAGTATCGGGATGAGCTGCGTGCGAAGTCGGGCGTGCTTCGTGGTCGTGAGTTTGGGATGAAAGATATGTATTCCTTTCATACAACTCAAGAAGATTTGGACCGGTTCTATGAAAAAGCAAAGCAAGCCTACCTACGCGTGTACCAGCGCTGTGGCCTGCATGCGCGTGCAGTGCAAGCTTCGGGAGGTATCTTTAGCGATAAACAATCTCACGAGTTCCAGGTGTTAACGGATGCAGGAGAAGACAAGCTTTTGATTTGCGCCCAATGCGATTTTGCTCAAAATAGCGAGATTGCAGATGTTCAAAAACTGACAGCATGTCCTCAGTGTGGTGGAAAGCTCGAGTGGCGCAAAGGAGTCGAAGTGGGAAATATCTTTGACTTAGGAACAAAATATTCTCAGGCGTTTGATGTCACATTCACCGTCGAAGATGGGACACGCCAGACAGCTCTCATGGGTTGCTATGGGATCGGCACCACGCGGCTGGTTGGAACCATCGTAGAGGCTTCCCACGATGATCGCGGGATCATTTGGCCGCTGACGGTCGCGCCCTATCACATTCATTTGATCACGCTCAGGGCTAAATCTGATGAAGGGCAGGAACAGATCCAAAGTGTCGCAGAAGACCTCTACCAACAAATGCAAGATGCGGGTGTTGAGGTGCTATGGGATGATCGCCTTCAGACATCACCTGGTGAAAAGTTTGCTGATGCAGACTTAATTGGTCTGCCTGCGCGTATCGTTATTTCGGAAAAAACATTGAAGGAGAACGCCGTGGAATGGAAAGGTCGACGCGAAACCGAGGCGCATCTCATAAAAATTGACGACGTGAGAGAGGAATTTGAAGCATTGACCGAAGAACAACAGTAATGAAAACCACCAGTGTTTAGCTGGTGGTTTTCATTTGACCTGAATTGCTTTGGGCAGTTGTCTTTATAGAGGGAATATATGGTACCATTTTTTCGTGTTTCCCTCTTTTGTTATTATTGGCATCGCTGCGCGTTTTGTTGGAGGATTTGCCTATGTTCGAGATACGTTGCGGGGAAAAACGAAGCCAAATCGTTCCTCGTGGTTGCTTTGGTCACTCGGCCCATTTATCGCTGCCGCGGCTTCCTGGTCCACGGGTGGCGCATGGGTTGTCCTTTCCATTCTCGCAACGGGCATGGTTCCTTTCATCGTTTTTATCGTTTCTTTTTCCAACAAAAAGGCATACTGGAAATTGACGGCTTTCGACTATATTTTCGGTGCTCTCGCCTTAACCGGATTGGTTCTGTGGGTGATTATTTCTGACCCGTTCATTGCCATCCTTTTTGCTATTGTGGGTGATATTTTTGCCACCATGCCAACGATCGTTAAAGCTTGGCATCACCCAGAGACGGAAACGGGTTTTAACTATTTCATGGCGTTGATGAACGGGGTGTTTGGTCTCTTTGCAGTCAGACATTGGATACTTGCTGAATATGGGTTCATGGTCTATTTAATTATGGTTAACTTCGTTATTATATTTGTTTTATATCGTAAGAGATTCGTTGGATGACTCCAGGCTTTGCAGCGGTGCTAGCATCGGATTTCCCTAGATGTTTTTCTGTGTAGTTTTGTCAGACCCTGCCATGTGAGAAAAATCATCACGAGATGGTAACGTTGTACCTAGCGCAAAGGAGGGCTTTACCGGTGCGTGCATCCAGCCCAACAACAAGGTCGTCGCATACCGGCCGCCATTTTGGATTGTGCTTTCTTAATACGGATTGCCCGCGTCTCTGCTTTTTTAGAGGCTTCAATCCAGCAGATCCACTCGTTACGTGCGAGGGGTGTGATATCTTCCCAGACGGCTAGCATTTTTGGGTGTAATGTCAGTGCTTTGTACAGATCTTTTGGTAAAGGATGTACGGTTCCGGCGGAAATCTGTTTTTTCATTTTTTTATCTTATCGGATCTGGTCATGTCTCCACAAGGCCATGTTTATGTTGTTTATTTTTTAGAAAATTACCAATAGGTTTTTATGTCATGGTCAAGGTGTTGGTTGGGTGGTATGTCTGTGCGAAATAAAATAGATCAGGAAGGGCGGCCGTTCTTGACTTTTAGATAGATACCCTTCACATTGCTCGCGCACGTAATGTCGTGCGGAAGGAGGACGTCTGATGGACATTGTCGATGCGTACGTGCATCTGGGCCGGAACGAGGTCTTGGCTCTCTCGGTAGAGGACCTTCTACGCAGTATGGATGGAGCGGGGATCAGTAAGGCTATGGTTTTCGCTGGGGCGATCAATGATGCTCCGAATCAGTGGGTGCTCGATGAGATCGAGCCGCACCGTGATCGACTTGCCGCTATCGCTTCGATCTCGCCTCTGCGCGGTGATCAGCCGCCGGTTCATCAGATCGAGGATTGGATAGCGAGTGGTCTGGTGGCTGGCCTGAAGCTCTACCCTGGCTATGGAGGGGAACACTACTACCCGACCGATGAAAGGTTGCATCCGTATTTTGCTGCTTTGCAGCAACTCGGCCGACCGGTTGTGGTTCACATGGGCGATCTCTTTGACAAGATACCAGACTCCAGAATCAGGTATGCGATGCCGCTATCGATCGACGACGTGGCAACCGACTTCCCCGATTTGCGTATCATCATTGCTCACATGGCTTGGCCGTACGTGCGGGAAGCTGCGCACATGTGTTTCAGACATGCCCAGGTGTATGCGGACGTCTCTGGTCTTGTCTACGGTGAGTTTAGTCCCGTGGACGTGCGTCGCGTCAAGCATGATCTGGAAGAATTTCTCCGCATCGCTCCGCTCGAAAAACTCCTATTCGCCACAGACAAGCCGATCTGTGATCAGAGGAGTTACGTTGAGACCATGATGGGAGTCGCTGAAAAGTTTGGACTTGGTGCCACGTTCTTTTATGAGACGGCTCTGCGTCTGTTCGGAATCTCTCGTTAAGTTTGAGTTCGGGACTTTCTTAGAGTACTTAAGAAGTTTCAACCCACGTGACTTAAGCCCCGTTTCGGTATGTTCACATGCTGCGACGGGGCTTGTGCTATACTTTTGTACACGGTCTCCTGTCTATGAAGGAACAGATGTTATCCGTGTCAAAAGATGTTTATGCAGCTGCCAGCCGGAGGCTTGCCGAATTTGGCTATAGAAGAGGAAATAAAACACCGGGGTGGGATGAAGAGCTTTTTGATGAGGCGTACAGCCACTTAGTAGGAGAATACGTGAGAGCAGATAAAAGAGAGCGCAGGAATATATTAATAGCAAGATACTTTGATGCTCTTCATACTTATGAAGTTCCTGCTGCGTCCCATTTTTTGCAGACCCATGTTATTGACCTTCCCTCTCGAAGTGTCCGCTATGACGACCGTATTCCGGGCGTACAATACGATAACATTCTTGCCACATTAGACCCACAGAGTCGCCAACGTACTTTGGATGTACGAGGAACTATCTACCAATACGGGCCTTCACGCATTTTTGAGCTGCCTCCTGGGCAATGGATCGATGTTAGCAGCATGGAAGAGCAAGACATTGTGGGGACCTCTCATGTCACTGCCTGTTCTGTCGTGATCGCACATGCGTCCCAACGGATTTTTATGGCTCATGTACGTATGAGTAACTTGGACCAAATTCGAGCCATGGTGTTGTTTGCAAAAGAACGGTTCCTGAATGAGGTGAAAGTGTCCTTGGTTTATCCACAGCGAGGTATTCCGATTTATTCACGTATGAGTGGCGAGGATCGTGATGAAGCGGAAAGACGAGCTATCGATGAGCGTTTGAAATGGAAAGATTTTTGTAAAGATGTGAAGGTTGCTTCCTTAGCGATTCCTTATATTGAGCACGGTTATAATCCAGACGAGGTCGAATCGTATTCCGTGATTGTTGGAGGGCATTTTTTATCCGTGATGGGAGTCGATTACTCCTATCATGGAATGGTTGATTACCGCCATTTAAGACGCGCGTTGCCAAAAATGGAAACAGAACAAACGGTGCTATTTTAGATTTAGATGTAGCTATTAACGGTTAGGCATATGGGTGAGGTGCTCTGAACGCTTATTATTTGGCCTTTGATTTTAAATTGATTTATAGTGTGTTATTCTATAATGGTAATATTTCTATTGATTAGGTTTTGTTTTTCGTTTACACGCTAAAGTGAGAGAATTTATTTATAAGTTTTAATATGAGAAAAGGCCACGAGTTAGCCGCTGACGTTCCTTCAGAACTATCCATTGAACGGGTTGGGGTTCCTGTGAGCTTGGAAGATCGTTTGAATTTGGCAGAGGCAGAATTGGCAGCCCTCGGCATGAGATAGAAGGGCTCAGAGCTCGAGCAGCAGAGGACGACAGATGGGTGCGGAGGCAGCACGCCCAATTAACAAAAGAGCGTGAGTTGCATGAATTTGCATTGCTACGGAATAAAGCAGCTCGTAATGAGGAAATTAGTGAACTCCGAACTAAGCTTGAGACAAGGAATGCAGCTTTAGAACAAAGACTTGGTGGTGTTCGTAAGGCACTAGAGCAGGCGCTTAGAAAACCGGGTTTACTTGGGAGGGGACTAAAGACGGTTGTAGTAGGGCTGGTCGATTCTTTAGAACAGGATGAAAGAGAGGAGAGATGGGCTCAGTTGGTAGAGGAAGATAGGGTGAGGCGAGGATTGCGGAGAAGAGGGTGAGAGGGGGCTGTTTATTAAGTGAGCGAATACCCTGAGGTTTTGCCACAGGGAGGCGTTCATTGAGGATGGGCTGATGGGTATAGGAATTTTGACGATACGCCTTAAATCGTGTATCATGCTGCCTGATGAATTTACCGCTTAAAAAGGCTCTTTCCGTCCTTGCTTTAAGCGCGATTTTGTTCGTGTCTTTGATTAGTGTTTGCAAACAGATGGTTGCCCCATGTGGTGATTGCCTCCATCAAGCGGTGGCAGGTATCGTGCAGATCAGCGCGGTTCAAATGAACCAGGCAGATGGGTGCGCTCAAAATGTAGCGCGGTGTGTGATGGGTCCTGACCAGATGGTGGTTTTCTCGGGTATCTATCCAACGATCGCTGTGAGCGGATTCTTGGCTCTGGCGATTATTGGCGTTGTTTCTCTCTTTTGGCTTCGACGGATTTGGGATTTGGCGGCAGAAAATGGACGGTTAAAGGTGAAGGTGAAAAGTTTACGGTGGCGATTGATTGACGCGTGTACGCCAGACTTTTTGGTGGCAGCCTTTAGTCGAGGGATCCTCCATTCAAAGATTTACGCTTAACAAAAGACGACAGGTTTCGCGAATCTGACTTCGCTGCCTTTCGTTTTTTGTTAGATTTTTGTTTTTTTCAATCTTAATTATCGTATGGCATCTGTCTACAAATTCTTAGTTAGCGCGCTCACGAATGAGGACCGCTCTCGTCAGCTGAAAATGTTATTAGGGAAGAACCCTGCTATCGAACAGATCGATACAAATATTGAGAAACGGCTGCTTCGCATTATTAGTCGCCAAGAGCTATCCATCACAGACCTGAAACAAGAGCTGGCGATTTTTGGTTTTCATTTGGAACCCGTTGGCATGGATACGGTTTCAACCCAAGAATCAGGAGAGCGTTCAGGCGAAACGGAACAAGTGGTCCATGTGAATGTCCAAGGGATGACCTGTCGTAGTTGCGAGCTGTCGATTGAACGCAAATGGAAAAAAATCGCTGGTATCAAGAAAGTTCATGTTGATTGTGTAACCGGAAAAGCACGTTTGGTAGTCGCTGGCCAAGTTCCACAACTCTCCGAACTCCAAGCAGCCCTCGGAGACGATCATTATAGGGTCTTGCCTCATGCAAAAACGCTGCAAGCGTTAAAAGTAGAAGCGAATGCCTCGGATCAGCGCCCTTCGTTTGCGAAGTTAGTCGGATTGTTCGCTTTGGTCTTGTTGGTCGGAACGATCTTCTCAAAGCTTGGGGTGATTAAAACCAACGTGAGCATCACGAATGGTATGGGCCTTGGCGCGATCTTTGTCATCGGTTTGGTCGCGGCGAGTTCTTCGTGTATTGCGGTGGTCGGTGGACTTCTCCTCTCTTCAGCTGCCCGATTCAACGAGCGCTACCGATCAGCAAGCAGAATCGCACGCATGCGTCCAGTTGTTCTCTTTGTTGTTGGTCGCATCATTGGGTACGCCTTGTTCGGCGGATTACTTGGCTTGATTGGGAGCGTCCTTGCGCCACCGCCGTGGCTTACGGCTCTCATTACGATCGTGGCGGCGCTCTACATGCTGGTGATGGGAATGGATATGCTGCACATTACGCCACATTGGCTGAAAAAACTCATTCCGAGCCTTGCGTCTAAGTCTCTTTCTCATCGCATCATGGATGCAGAACAAAAAGAACATCCGTTTGCTCCCATGGGATTGGGAGCGGCGACGTTCTTTTTGCCCTGTGGGTTCACCCAAGCCTTGCAACTTTATGCGCTCACCACAGGAAGTTTTTGGACAGGTGCGTCGGCTCTCTTTGTTTTCGCCTTGGGTACGGCTCCGGCACTCTTGGCTCTTGGTTTTGCGTCTAGTTCCATCAAAGGCAAATTGGGAAAATGGTTTTTCCAATTTGCTGGAGCTTTGGTGGTCGTGCTCGGAATATGGAATATCGGAAACGGTTTGGCTATCGCCGGTTATCCCATTTCGTTTCCAAGTTTTTCGTCGACGGGAACGGCAAGCACAGGCGGAAATGGTTCTGTGAACGATCCAAACGTCCGGTTTGATGGGAAAACGCAAGTGATGAAGATGACTTTTGGAAATGGGTATTCCCCAAATCGATTCACGATTCGAGCGGGTGTTTCAACGCGCTGGGAGGTTGATGGAACGAATGCTCCGGGA
>CAYPSC010000020.1:0-9348 GCA_964413385.1 uncultured Gammaproteobacteria bacterium
AATAAGCCAAAATTTTTGAGAGGTGAGGCAAGAGATAGGACTCTTCTTTTGCAGATGGTAAAATGTATTTGTGAAATCCGTCCTTCTCTTCATTCTTATACTTACGAGTGTCTTTCTTTTTCCGTTATCGGTTTTGGCGGATACGTTGCCCGACCGAACATCGATCGGGACCGTCGGGATAAAGCAGGCGAGCCTTATCATTTTAGATCACGAACTTGTTGAGTTAACCATTCCACCGAATACGGTACAGAGCTTGGATCCCATTCCTGTCAAAGCAACCTTTTGGCTCAAGAATCCTACAAATGAAGATTTGATTATCCCGGTTGCTTTTCCATTATTTTTTGAAGATCGCGAAACGGGTGAGCGACACCAATACGCCAGCAACGTTCAAGTTATTTCTGGGGGCAATGTAATCGATAGCTCCCTGGAAGGAGAGTCTGTTTCGTTCCGTGCCCCTGTTCCGGCTCATCAAACGAGGGAATTTATCATTACGCTAGAGGCACCGGCCGCTGTCTCGGGAGCCTTAACATTTGAGTACCTATTGAGTTCGGGTTTGCGGTGGGATGTGTCGGTTAAGGAAAGGAAAATTGTTATCCACTATCCCCATCCCATTCAGGATGGATGGATAGAAGCGCGAATCATCGATGGTGAGCATTCATTTCAACCATTGAATACCCAAGGAAAAGACGCGGTTTGGATAATGGCGCACGAAAAGTCTCATGATACTCTCGAGATTCGTATGCCGTTACCGGCTGCTGCTAAAAAGATTATTGATCTTCAGGCGCAGGCATTGGTGCAACTAGCTGATGCAAGTGTTTTGCGCGCACTCACGGGTGCTTACCGTGATATTATTTACGATCAACAAGTTGTTCCTTTGTTTGCTATTACGGGTTCAAATGATGTTGAAAAGCGCTTGAACATATTGAGGTACTATCCAGACGGAAAACCAAAAAATGTACAGCAGGCTTTAGAGTTGGCACGGTTCTATTCAAATAATTGGCATCCATTGTGTGAGGACCTTGTCTGTGCTCATGATTGGACCGATCCAAAAGCCTATATCGACCTCGTGGCCTTCCTTCGTTCGCGGAATTGGGACGTGTCTATGGGTGCGGAACGATTTGCTGCGGCAGAATTGAATCAGAAAAATGCTGAATGGGTTGCAAGTAGGACGGATCTTTTTTCAGCCACGAGTACAATTAGTGAACCGATTTTTGATACAAAAAAAACAAACTCCGCACTCAAGCAGGTGTCTCAGCAAAAAGAAACAGAGGTGCTTGATAAGCGTTGGCCAATGGTTGGAGGAGGTGTGTTTATTCTCCTTCTTGTGTTAGGTGTGTGGAGAATGGGAAAACGTATCTGAGTGTGCTATTCTAAATAAGAATATGATTTCTTACCCGCCCGAGGTAGAAGATGCACTTATCTTGGCGCAAGATAAATTTACTTGGGAAGCGCCCCTTCGTATTCGCTATGAACGTGGGCCCAGATGGTATATCTTCATGTCCTTAGGAGCGCTTCTTCTCTTGGCTTATGCCATTTGGACGCGCAATTTTCTTTTTGCGTTCCTTATTATCCTCATGGCGATGATTCTTATTCTGGCTGGCAATGAAGAGCCGAAGAAAGTGTTGGTACAGATAGGGGATAACGGCATCGTCTGGGATGGAAAGATGTACCTGTTTCGTGATCTTGATCAATTTGCCATTATTTATAAACCACCTTATTCAAAAGTTTTGTATTTGGAACATCGCAATCCTATTATTCCGCGTTTGCGCATTCCGCTCGAAGACGAGAATCCTGTTGATATGCGCCAGCATTTGAAGCAGTATTTGCGTGAGGATTTGGACTTGCGTGGAGAACATTTGTCTGATATTGTTGCGCGGTTGCTAAAGATTTAGTTCATGGAAACAGCGATGATGGGCACCCGTAGCTCAGCTGGATAGAGCGCTTCCCTGCGGAGGAAGAGGTCAGACGTTCGAATCGTCTCGGGTGCACCACGAAAACTCCTACCTAAAAACAGGTAGGAGTTTTTATAAAGAAAAAGGCACGCAAGGTGCGTGCCTTTTTTATCATCAGTGATTGTGGCCGGGTCTAGGAATTGGCGAAGAATACCGCTTCGTCCATCTCGAACGTGAACGCGATGGCGATGGCAACGGATTCCGTTCCGGGATGCAGCTCCAGCGGTTGGCGCTCACCGCCATCGTCGTCCCCGGCGTCCGCAGTCATGCGGCGGGTCGCCAGTCTCGGGCGGTAGTCAGGAGTCGGATCTCCCAGATAGCCGTAGGACACGAGCCGGCATCTGGCGGGATCAAATCCGAGGCTCTGGCCCTCACGACTCAACTGTGAGCGCGCATCGTCGCGAGCAGTATTGAAGAGCTCTCCATTGACTCGCTTGTTGGTTTCCTCGGCGAGGTAGAACCTGGCGCGAATGGAGAGATTCTTGGCTTCCTCGAGACCCTTGCTGAGGCGCTCGACGATATCGCTCGCCTTGTCGATGTGTGCGGTTTGGAGAACGGACTGCCAGGAGCAGATGAAGCCGTCGGTCACGTCCTGCCGATTGTCGCGGTCATAACGCCAATGAGGGACGGTCTGGGGCAGGCCATCATGGCGTTCGTGTTCGCCTAGCTCCACTCCGATCTTGGTCAAATCATCGATATTCGCTTGGAGCAGTCTCACGCGTGCCTTGAGAGATTCTCGCGCCTCCTGAGTGGTTACTCCTTGCTCCCTTACGTCGATGTAAATGGCGACCATGTCCCTGGGTGCATCTCGAGAAGCTCGACCCACGATGGTACGAAACGCTGTCGCTGTACCCACGGCGTTCTCCTTTTGTGATGTGTTTTCAGAACTCGTTACGCTGCCCACGACGCTAAGATTGTAATAAGATAAAGCGCGAGTGGTTGGGATATTAAACAGGGTTGGAGACGGTGTCAAGCCGTATCTTTCTACGATGAGCTTAAAAAGTTTCGCATATCGCAACCGACCGCGATGAACAGATCTTGCTCAAGCTAGAGAAGTTTGGGGTTTGACGGTTCGCGTGCGGCGTCGCACGATACCCTTATGCTGCGTTGGGATGAACCGGTCTCTTTTATTCGTGGAGCAACGCCGCCCGTGCGACGAGCCTGGACTTCTTTGGGTATCAAAACAGTGGGTGATTTGCTCATGATGATCCCTCGTCGCTATGACGATTATTCAAAAATCGTCGCCATGAAAGATGCCGAACCCGGTGCCGTTGTCACGGTACGCGGAACAATCGTAAAAGCGGCAAAGTTACCAACGTTTCGTAAACGTTTTCAAGTTTTCAAGGCTACTCTCAAAGATGCGACCGGAACAATATCTGCAACTTTTTTTAATCAACCATGGGTTTTGCAAGAGTTCACGCCCGGAAGGGAAGTGATGTGGTCTGGGAAAGTGGTTTCACATCCTCGTTTTGGCAAAAGTCTGGCGCATCCTCTGTGGGAGCCGGCTGATAGCGAAACCGTCGCGGTTGGTAAGCTTGCGCCTGTATATCCACTTTCAGGTACTCTCACACAAAAACGGTATCGTGGGCTCATCCAATCGGTTCTCGAACAGGTTGAATTTCCAGAAGATATTTTGAGCGATCCGACTTTCCCTAGAATTTCTGACGCTATTCGCTTTATCCATCAACCCGAATCTCTTGAACAGGCAGAAGGCGGACGAGAGCGTTTAGCCTTTGAGGAGTTATTGACCTATCAGCTTGCTCTTGGTATGGCGCAAAAGGAAGCGGTGAAAGCCGGAGCGCCGGTGATCAAATTTGATGAACCGTTCGCCAAGCGATTTGTCTCGCTGCTGCCGTTTCCGCTCACCACAGATCAAAAGAAAGCAGCTTGGGCTTGTTTCAAAGACATGGAGCTGAAAGAACCGATGCGTCGGTTATTGCAAGGGGATGTTGGTTCAGGAAAGACGGTGGTTGCCGCTTTTCTCTCGGCCCATGTGCAGCGTGCAGGTCTGTCTGCTGTTTTGCTTGCACCAACGGACATTCTGGCGCGCCAACACGCTGAGACATTCCATCGATTTTTAGCACCTCATAAAATTCCACTTGTTCTTGTGACGCGCACCACGAAACAAGGGTGGTGCGGAACAGAAGGGCGAGAATTATCTGCGACCGAATTAGTCGAAATTGTCAAACAAGGGAATGGGGTGTTTATAGGTACACATGCTTTGCTCGAAGCGAATCGCCTGCCAGCTGATCTCGGTCTTGCCATCGTGGACGAACAGCACCGCTTTGGCGTTGAACAACGGGAGACGCTGACTGTCAATACACGAAGTGATGGTCGTGTTCCGCATTTTCTCTCTATGACGGCGACACCTATTCCTCGGTCGCTCGCACTGACGTTGTACGGAGATTTGAACGTTTCTCTTTTGCGTGAGAAGCCGGCAGGACGTTTACCTATCAAGACAGGGGTTTGCGTGGGTGGTCAGCGAGATTTTGCTTATGAAGCCATCAAGGATGCGGCAAAGCGCCACGAGCAATCATTTATCGTGTGCCCGTTGATTGACCCGTCTGATACGCTTGGCGTTCGATCGGTGACAGATGAATGGAAGCGCCTATCAAAAGGTCCGCTGGCTGATCTACGCATAGGTTTGCTCCATGGTCGTTTAAAACCGGATGAAAAAGAAGCATTGATGGAAAAGATGGCAGCGGGAGCGTTGGACGTGTTAATTGCGACAACGGTGATCGAGGTCGGCGTGGATGTTCCGCGCGCAACGGTCATGGCCATCGAGGGGGCTGAGCGATTTGGCTTGGCGCAACTCCATCAGCTTCGCGGACGCGTTGGCCGTTCATCCTTACCGAGTCATTGTTTTCTTATGACCGATGTTTCTGGTGAATCGTTTGAGCGTCTCAAGATGGTTGCGCGCACGAATGATGGATTCATTCTTGCTGAGGAAGACCTTAAGCGACGCGGAAGCGGAAATCTTATGGGGAAGGAGCAGAGCGGTATGCCTTTATTCCAAGCGGCTCGAACAACAGATTTACGTTTGATGGTGATGGCACGCAAAGCATCAGAAGAGATGTTAAGGGAAGACCCGAAGCTTGATGGCCACTGGTTATGGAAAGAAAAAATTCTAAAGTTACGAGAAACCAGTCATTTAGAATGATCGATACCAGATCTTTTGTCAGCCGTTTTCAATTTCAGTTCTTCTAACGTTTCTTTTATGCTTTTGTATTCTTTTGATGGAGCGATAATTTTTTTAAATCCTAAACGCGTAGCTTCTTTTAGACGCCCTGCTTGATTCGTAACTGGCCGTAGTTCTCCGCTCAACCCAACCTCTCCCCAGGCGGCAACGTCATGAGCAATAGGCGTATCATATTTTGCCGAGGTAAGGGCAAAGCAGAGAGGAAGATCGATAGCTGGTTCGCGTGCATCCACGCCCCCGACCACATTGACGAACACATCATGGTCACTCAAATTTATGCTGCACCTCCTGGCGAGAACGGCGAGCAGGAGACTGAGACGTGCTGGATCGACACCACTTGCTCGCCGCGTGGGCGTTCCATACCCAGCTGGATTCACGAGCGCTTGGATTTCAACGAGCAGAGGTCGTGTTCCTTGTGAAAGGCAGCTGACAATGGTGCCTGGAGCGTTTGCAGGACGGTCGGCAATCAACTGTGAGCTTGGATCGGGTACTTCTTCTAATCCTTTCTCGGTCATGTGTAGTACAGCGAGTTCGTCCGTATTTCCAAAACGATGTTTGAGGACGCGTAATAAACGGAAAAGTTGTTGGCGATCACCTTCCATCATGAGTACTGTATCGACGAGATGTTCGAGTAAACGAGGTCCGGCCAAATCTCCGTCTTTCGTCACTTGGCCAACAAGGATGACCGGCGATTGTGATTGTTTGGCCGCTTCTGTAATCACCCCAGCGGAAGCGCGTATCTGTCCCGGATTTCCTGGCTCGCCGGAAACAGCTGTCATGCGTAAGCTTTGGACGGAATCCACAATGGTCAGCGTGGGTTTTTTGTCGCGGATTGTGGCAGCGATGGTCTGCGCGTCTGTATCATCCAAAAACTCTAGAGAAGGAGGAAGGGTAGAGAATAAACGTTTTAAACGCAGAGCGACTTGAGATGGCGATTCCTCCCCAGTGACATAAAGAACTGGCTTATCTTGTGATGCGAGCGAAAGGGCTACCTGCGCAAGCAGGGTTGATTTTCCAATTCCCGGTTCACCACCAAGAAGAGTGACCGATCCACTCACAAATCCGCCACCTAGGACGCGGTCGTACGCATCGATGCCACAATGGGTTTTTGGGTGAGTGGCTTGTCCATGAATCTTGGCAAACGCCTCCGTCTTTCCTGGGCAATTGTCATGTGCGTTTTGTGCCCCGTGTCGTGATTGATCTTCGGTCAATGTTCCCCATTTGCCACAGGAAGAGCACTGGCCAGACCACTTTGAAAATTGTGCATCACAATGGGAGCAGGAGAAAAGGGGAGTTTGAGATTTCATAACCGGTTGCAAGCTTCACTGTCCAAGGTTTGTTCGTTGACCTGTTGATCTTGGACATCGTCCGGGGTTGTGATTTCCAGCCGGAAAGAGATCTGTGGCGCCCATTTTTGATAATGCGGCAAAAGCATTTTCGCCATACTCCCATTTTTGCTGTCCATAATCAGAGGAGACGTAGGCGCCGTATTTTGGATAAGCAGCTGAATAATTACGCACCCATTGCAATTGTTCGCTCTTGTGGCAACCATGATTCCTCAAAACATAGCTTAAGACACCTGGACCGTTATTATGGGCGGTATAAAGTAATAGAACATATTCTTCCATGGTGAGGTTATTGGATCCGCAGGATGCTTGGATTTTTGCCAACTGCTTACTTAAGCGCCAAGCCATGGCTGCCGTTCCTGTCTCGGGATCAAACAGGTTGTTGCAATCAAGACGAAGCGAGGAGGGGTACGATTTTGTATTATCAATGCACCCATCAGTATCAAATTGAAAGAGACCTTGATATTTCCCTGTCTGGTTACGGGGATCCAGCCCGCTTTCTATTCCGCCGACGGCCTTCAAAAGCCGCCAGTCGTAGTCATAGCATGAGGCGTAATTTTGGAAGAGAGTGTCATAGGTTGTATTGTTAATAAAAGGGCCAACTTTGGTCGGAATTTTTTTATCCGCATAGGCAAGGTCCTCTGGGTTAACAAAAGGAACACGGAGAGCATCTAATTTGAGTGTTGCAGGATTAGCGGTTTCGAGAATGAGGAAGGCAGCCAATGTAATAAGCATTCCAGCGATCGCATCGATCATGATCGTTTTTCCGCGTTTGACGTCTCCTGGTATAGAGCCGATGAGATAGCGGAAGGCGCCATAGACGACCATAACGATCGCGACAATGACAGAGATGCCAACCGCATAACGGTACATGGCTGCAATGTATTGGCCTAAAAATGGGATGACAACATCGGAGCCAGAGCGATAAGGAGCAGAAAATTCAAGTCCTGGAACAGGGACGCCGAGTGTTGGTGTTGCTTGGAGCTTATCAAGGGCTGCGTATTTATCGGCGTATTTTTGAAGATCGTCAAGGGCACCATTAACCGTTGTCATGCTGATAGGGTCGTTTGGGCAACTCGCGGATGCATTTTTACCAATGACCTGGCAATGTTGATCATCCAATGATTCGGAACAAGTAATGCGACCCCAATCAAAAGAGCTTTCTGATTTTAGAGGTTGGAAATGTTCGCTCTTATCAATAAAATCTTTACAGAAGGTTGGGTCACCAGGAAGATCATTGACGATATCATTGATGCAGACATTGCCGCCAGATTTAAAAGTACATTTGCAACAGACGAGTTTGGGGGCGGTGTCCGACCCTGATACGGCTACCTGCGCTGAGGCGGGAAGGGTAAACGAGCCTCCCATGGCTAAGAGGATAGAGATCCAAAGGAAGGAGGAATGAAGCCGGATCATGGTTTTGCATTTTGGATAGCTGAAATTAATTGGTCGGCGGTCACATAGCCAGAAAGATAGGTATCTCCAATAAAGAAGGTTGGCGTGCCGCTAATATGATACTGTTGGGCAAGAGCAATTTCACTTTGGACGACGGATAAATATTTTCCGGAGGAGAGGCATTGAGTAAAGGTAGGAACATTTAGTCCAGCGGCTTGTGCGGTTGCCTTTAAATGGTCGATATCGAATTGTTCTGATTGAAAGAGGGCGTCGTGCATTTGCCAAAATTTTCCTTGATCATTTGCGCATCGGCCGGCGATCGCTGTTAAAACTCCTTGTGGGTTTTCATTTGCGACAGGTAAATCGCGCCAAATTAAGCGGACGGGTTTAGGAGATGATTGGAGAGCTTTAATAACCTCGGTCTCAGTGATGCGGCAATATAAGCAACTAAAATCAGCAAATTCGACCAAGATAACCGCTTTCTGATCAGCGCTTCCGCGTGCTGGATCAGTAGGTCGCAGAGGTGGAAGGCTTGGCAGCGCCGGTATTGATTGATCGGTTGGTGGCGCAGTGCCTGCAAGGAGTGATGTTCTTGCCACATGGATGGAATTCCAAGTAAATAGCCCGGCAATCAATATAAACAAGGCGAGGAAACCCAGGAGGAGCCATTGCCGTTGTGGGTTCATATCTATAAAGAGAACTTCATTAACTTCCCTGTTTGACGATCTGTGTAGAAGAGAGACTTGCCATCAGGCGAGACCACGAGTTGGCTCATGTTTGGCTGCCCATCTGGTATCCCTAAATTAATTTTCAGCCCTTGGGATAAATCGATCTTGTAAACAGTATCCGGTGTCTGGTTTGCGATCTCACGCTGAAGACCAGCGCCTTCCTCTAATGAGGTGGGAACGGCGCAGATGACAATCGTGTTTGATTGCCACGCGCATTTGTCCGCCCAAGTTTGGATATCAAGATCCGTGCGATTGGCGTTAATCGTGTCGCCGTTTGCGCCGCTAATCCAGAGGCGTGGTCGGTATCCATCGTTGGCGTTGTACACGCTATAGAGGATTTGATTTCCACTGGGTGACCAATTAGGTACAAAACCACGTCCATCCACAATCAAGTTTTTGAAATTTTCCTGGTTTTTCCCCAAAAGAACAATGGCTTGCTGATCAAATCCAATAGGATCGCCTGTAAAGGAATACCCAATGATTTGGTTATTCGGAGACCAGCTAACGTGGACGAGGTCCTGGTTCTCTCCCAGGTTTTCGATGGCATGCGCATTCGTTCCATCTGGATTTGCGATGACTAAAAAGCGGTTTGTTTCGCTACTACCTATACTTTTTGCGGCAATTTGATCATCTTGAGGAGAAAATTTAAAATCCTCCCAATATTTAGGTAAGGTTACCTGCTTATTCGCAGTAAAATCGTATAAAATTTTTGAACCGTCCGGATACGT
>CAYPSC010000021.1:0-8967 GCA_964413385.1 uncultured Gammaproteobacteria bacterium
CCTGGCGGGTGATCGCGAACGAGGATGTGGAAGAAACGATCGATCGATTGGCGGAGATTGCGCGTCAGGAACATGTGGAAAAAATGGTGGTCGGTATTCCCTGGCCACTTGCCGACCAAACTCGGGAGACGGACCAGGCGAAGGAGATCCGTGTCTTTATCGAAAGACTCACGCGTGTTGGCTTGCCAATCGAGGAGGAGGATGAGACGTTATCATCGGCTCTCGCTGAGACACAGGCAAAAGAATTAGGCGAAAGAAAGAAGCGGGATGATTTGGCAGCAGCAGCGATCTTGCAAAGCTATTTGGATCGGCATGTCTTACCTTCGTGACACTGCTATCGTTTTGAAGAATGAGCCGTTTCGTGAACACGATGCGGCGCTCACGTTGTTTGGAAAGGAACATGGCAAATTACAGGCCGTGGCGCGGGGAGCGCGAAGTTGGAAGGCGAAATCCTTGGGTCATCTGGAACCGTTTTCCGAAGTCGAGGTGATGATCGCGAAAGGCGCGGCTTTTGACAAGCTTGCTGTCGCTCATCTCCGCAAACCGCGTTTATCTTTTCGCATTCGTTTGGAGTTATTGGCGATTGCGGGAGGCTTTATCAATATTGTAGATGTGCTGACGCGGAGCGGTATGCCGGAAAAAGATGTATACGGCGTCATTGAATCAGTGTTGAACTTGGCGGATTCCTATGAAGAAACGCTGTCGATTGAGCGGTGTCGGTTGCTGTTTTCAGCGGCTGTTTTGAAAGTATTAGATGCGCTAGGCTATGGGCCGGTGATTGATCAATCCGCCCTTTCTAGGAAGCAGAATCACCAGCGTTGGGTCCTTTGCTCTGCTCAGGATGATGAACATAAGCAAATGATATCGCTTTTGAAGTTTATGCGGTCGCGTCCGCTGCGGGAATGCTTGCAGCTCACGGCGACAAAAGATGTATTCCTGGGTGCGAGCGCCTGGGTTGATGAGGCGATGAAGCAGGCGCCGTTCGTGCATGAGCCGCACGGAGGATCTACGTTGACGGCGTTCTTAGCTTAATTTAGAGCGTCGTGGTTTGACTCGACGCTTTCTTTTCGTCAGAATCCAAACATTATGGATTTTATCAAAGAGTTTAAAGATAAAGTGGGGCAGACCGTGACGGTGGAGGGTTGGGCTTATAATGTTCGTTCGAGTGGCTCGCTCGTCTTTTTACAGCTTCGGGATGGTGCTGGTTTTACCCAGGCCGTTGTGGCGAAGCAGGGAATCGACGAAACTTCATGGAATGTGGCCGTATCCATCACGATTGAATCATCTTGTCGTGTGACAGGTACGGTCACGAAGCATCCAAAACAAGAAGGGGTGTACGAGCTACAGGCAACACGCGTTGAATTGATCCAGAAGGCGGATGAATATCCGATTGGTAAGAAGGAACATGGTCCGGAGTTTTTGTTTGATCATCGCGATCTTTACCTTCGATCGAAAACGCCGTGGGCTGTGCTCCGGATTCGTGACCGTGTTTTTTTCTCTATCGAACAGTTTTTTCATGAACAGGGATTTATCCGGTTTGATACACCCATTATTCAACCCACGAGCTGCGAAGACACAACGCAATTGTTCACAGTCAATTATTACGAAGCACAGGCGTACCTTTCGCAATCAGGGCAGCTGTATAGTGAGGCGGGGATTATGTCCTTTGGCCGGGTGTACGATTTTGGACCCGTATTTCGAGCTGAGAAGAGCAAAACACGCCATCATCTTTCCGAGCTCTGGATGGTGGATGCGGAGATGGCTTTTTTTGATCAAGCGATGAACATGGATGTGCAGGAGAAGTTGGTGAAGCGACTTGTGCAAGATGTGCTTGAGCGGTGTCCAGAAGAGTTGAAGATTTTGGAGCGCGATACAGCCGTCTTGCAGCGCCTGGTTCAGGAACCATTTATCCATCTCAAACACGCCGAAGCGAAACGGATTTTGAAAGAAGAGGGATTGGTCAATAAAGAAACGTATGATGATACCTATTGGCAGGATGACATGTCCACAGAAGAAGAAATTGCCTTGGGTAATAAATATCAGCTGCCAGTGTTCATTGAAGATTATCCTGCAGCCGTGAAATCCTTCTACATGAAGCGATTTACCGATGAGGCGGGAGTCGTTCGTGTTTGTTGCTCTGATCTGATTGCGCCAGAAGAAGGTCGTGAAATTATTGGTGGTAGCCAGCGTGAAGAGAGCTATGATGCGTTGAAAAAAGAAATCGTCGATCGACACTATCCGTTGCAGCAATATGAGTGGTATTTAAATACGCGCAAATATGGGAGCGTACCGCATAGTGGATTTGGCCTTGGTCTGGAACGAACGGTGCGTTGGATTTGTGGCGTTCATCATGTGCGCGAGACAATTCCATTTCCACGATTGTTGAATAGAATGGAGCCGTAAATGGAAAAGCTGACTCACGATTGCTCGAAGTCGGCTTATAGGGGTGAGAGATGTGGGAGGGCTACGCTACCTCCAATCTTTCGATCCTGTCAGTAGAAGTCTTTCCGCGAATGGTGCAGGATGGGATGACCAGCCATGAAAGTGTTTTTCGACATTACCTCAAAGGTCATCCCTTCTTCGGCCATCGATCGATCAATGGACAAAGAAGACGGGGAAGACAACGCGTAGTATACCTTTTGGCATCGTGGTCGGAATCTTCCCCTAAAGGTAGAAAGAACGGGAGGGATAGCTCCTACTATGCTTTACGGCGGATCGCCTGTAATCCCTCCCTTCTTTAACCATCAAACAAGTTCATGATTTAAGAAGGCGGGGAAGATAGAAGCTATTGTGTTGGTAGACAGCGACGACCAAATCTTCCCCTAAAGCCAGAAAGAGCGGGAGGGTATGTCATCCTCTGCCTTACAGCACGTTGACAACGGGCCTCCCTTTTTTGATTCTCGAATGAATCAAGAATTTAAGAAGAGAGGGGAAGATAGCTCTCCATCAATCTTTCGATAGACAACATTAGATCTTCCCCTAAAGTCAGAAAGAGCGGGAGGGGTTACATTTGCATTGGTTTTGCGATAACGATCGACTAAACCCCCTCCCTTCTTCAGCCATCAAACAAGTTTCATGATTAAAGAAGGTGGGGAAGACATGTCCATAACTGTCTTTCGACAGCTGCATCTGAATCTTCCCCAATAAGTCATATGGAACGATGGATCAGACTACACGGTCGCCGCCTCTTTGTCGATCTTCGGTACCGGCTGGCCGATGGCGGCGTAGAAGCCGTTGTAGGCTGGGTTGAAGTCGTGGTTCAGGAGGCGGAAGAAACTGTTCTTCGGGAGTTCGTCGGCGCCGCGCGCGAAGAATGCGACTTGGGCCTCTTCAACCGTACGTTCGGCTTCTTCACGGCTGAAGGCTGGATCGCTCTGGACGGCGCTGGTCGCCCATTGGATCTTGCGGATCAACCCCCACTTGATCCCGAGCCGCCGACCGTGCTCCGGGTCCTTGGGCTGATTTGCCGGATCGCGGAGCGGGAGGTCGGTGAGGCCGAGCGCCTTGCGCCACTCCTTGAAGACGTGCTTCAGGATCTGCTGACCGAGCCAGCGCATGGCCTTCTGGAGCGCCTGCATCTTTACACCGCGGACGAGCTTGGCGAGCTTGGCATCCTTGACTCCCGGCTCGGCCTCCTCCGTCGATTTATCGCCCGCCTCGTTGTCCACATCTTCATCCTCGTCCTTGGCCGGCGCCGTGACGCCTGCCTGCTTGCGCAGGACGTCGACGTGTGCGGCGAGGAGGCTGAGGTCGGCAAGGGTTACGTCTCTGGTCGAGGTGATCACGCGATCCTTGAAAGCCACGGGCAGGATCTCGTAGGCGAGACCCTGTTCGTCGGCCGTCTGCTGCCGCTCGCGCAGGATTTTGGTCAGCTCGTAGGCGCGCCGCCGGTCGAGTCGAGCGCGCCAGGGCGACTTGGGCATCTTGAGCGTTTGCTGGCACCACAGGTACACGGCCTGCTTGAGCTCCATGTTCCAGTTCGAGGCATGCCCCGTTCGGCGCCGAGCACGCGTTCCGTCCTTGAAGAGATGGTAGCCGGCGTAGGCCACGAGGGATGCGACGCCCTTGAACCGGCGGATGTCGACGATGGCGGCGATCATCCGCGCCGCGATGAGCGGGCCGCAGCCAGGTATCTTCGAGAAGACCTGGACGAAGACCGGGTGCTGCTTGAGACGCTTTTCGATCTGTTTCTTGGTTTCCTTCATGCTCGCGAGGAAGGGCGAGATCACGTCGCTCTCCATGAGGGCGTCGATGATCCTGCGGAGCATTTCGCGCACGGCCTTGCGCGGGATCATCTTCTTCGCCCTGAGGTCATCGATACCGAGCTTGGCCAGGAACTGGTCGCGTTGGTTTTCTGGGATCACCGTGGCCAACGCGTTGATGGCGCGCAGGGCCGGGACCGTCGCAACCTTGCTGCCACTCATGATCGTGACCGTCCGATCGCGCGCGAGTTCGAGCAGATACTGGTCGTTGTACGTGCCGAACAGGCGTTGGTAGATGCCGAGGAGTGACTTCTGTGCTGCACGGTAGGCACGGTAGTCCGCCTTGATGAAGAGGATGTCAGTGTCCTGTTCGTCGACAGCGATGAACTCGGAAGGATCATGGTGGAACGTGACCAGGAGCGCGAGTGCCCGGGCCTTGCGCGCGGTCAGCTTGTCGCTCGTCTCCTCCCCGATCGACGGCTCGTCCTCGAGCGTCCAGCCCGCGTTCGTCACGGTCTGGCGCGTTCGGTCCTTGTTGCCGAGCTTCCAGGTGGCGATACGTTGGACGTCGGCGCCGCGTAGCTTCATGATGAGCGCGAGCTTGTCACCTGCGCCGCCGAGCTCAATCAGAATCTGGTCGCCCTCCCTCACCTGCGTGAAGAGGAATTCGTTCTTGTTATCATCCGTCTTGAGTCGAATGATGAGCGGCGGACCTTCCGGCTGTGCTTCCGCGACGTACGTCACTCCCATGAAGGCGTGTGCCACGGCGAGTCGTCTGGATGTGGCGCTATTATGGGCGCTTTTGCTCATGTCATGCTCCTTTGTGCCGTCGATTGGATGTTTTTTGCGGCACGGTGGCGCGGTTTGTCCCGCTTGCGATTGGCCTTAAGGCCGGATGAAAGGAACGGATGAGAGGGTGGGGGGGAGACATGACCATGATTTATCTCGCGAGGACCTCCTTCTTTGTCCCCTCCCTTCCTCGGTTCTTAAATAAATGAAGAATTGAAGAAGGGAGGGGAAGACAACCGGGTCGCTATTTTGCAATACCGCCAGCAAAGTCTTTCCCTAAAGGTAGAAGGAAATGGGAGGACCTATTCAGCAACGTGTTTTTACAACAGTACGTCAGTTAGCTCCTCCCTTCCCAGATTCTCAATCTAAATGAAGAGCCTAAGAAGGGAGAGGAAGGTATCAGAGGCTTTGTCTTTTGACGCACGCACATGGACCTTCCTCTAAAAGTGGAAAGAAGGTAGGGGAAAACAGAGAAACACTGGCCTAGTGGCACATCTGTTCGAGTCTTCCCCTAAAAGCAGAAGGAGCGGGAGAGACGCTATCTACGATTGCCTCGCAGCATCGCCGCTTTAGCCCCTCCCTTCCTTGACTCTCGTATGGATCAAGAACCCAAGAAGGGAGGGGAAGATAATTATCACCTTGCTTTTTGGCGCGGGGACGACCATCTTCCCTTTCAATAGAAAGAATGGGATGACTAGCCTATGATATGTCTCTTAACAGCATCATTTGAAGTCATCCCTTCTCCAACCATCAAACGAGTTAATGATTCAAGAAGGTGGGGAAGGCAAAAACTGTTTTGTTTTGCGACAGCGACCACTTGGCCTTTCCCCAAAGATGTTAAAGGGCGGGAGAGACGTGGGAGAATGTATCTCACGATTCTCGAAGTACAGCCTCTCCCTTCCTTGTTTTTCGATTTTCAATCAAGAATCAAGAGAGGGAGGGGAAGGCGCCAACGAAATTGTCTTTCGACAAACTGGGAACAGCCTTCCCCTAAAGCATAAAGAATGAGAGGGATCATGGCCCTTGTTGCCTTACGGCAGCTTTCGGACAATCCCTCCCTTCTTAAACCCTTGAATGGTCCAAGGGTTTAAGAAGATAGAGTTTTTGTGTGATCGCAAAACCTAACAATATTCGGCTATCTTGTCAATTGTTGGCCAATGCTCTTTTTTTGTTTACACTAGAATCATGTTTTCCTCTGGTGAGAGCAAGGGTTTCCGCTGGATTTCTGGCCTGATTGGATCGTTATTTATTGGTGCTATTTTTGCTGGGTTAGCGTTTACGATTAAAACGCGGTCGCTTGAGGTTTCTCCGGCTGCTTCCGGGATATTTACTTCATCGACTGTTGTCAAGGCAACATTGTTGTTGGGCATTCAGAATCCAAAATCAGATACAGATAAGCTGTATGCGTTAAAGCTTCCAGAAAAACAGGTGGTGGAACAGTCGGTACCTTTAAACTGGCGCGTGGCACATTTGTACGAGGCGAATACACTAAGTATTCAATTCAAAGATGACGGATCAACGGTATTAACTGGCAGCGGTTGGAATGTGCCGCTTCGGGCGCGTTCTGGTCAGCCATATACGACGATACAAGTTTTGGGAATGTGGGACGCAAACCACGCGGCCCTGATCGGCATCACGGATGGCGATCGCGTGCTGCTATCTGTCTCGCGTATCGGAGAGGTGCGTGTGTTGTTTTCGTTTCCGGAGACTGTTCTCTTTCTGCGGATGCAGGATGGACGGGCTTGGTTTTCCACTTTTCAAATGGGAGAGGGGATTGAGTCTGCCCCGCAGGGTCCCTCACGATTATTTTATGCTCTAGGGAATGGAGCCACGTCTACCGTGGCTTTAGAGACCCGCGTTATCACCTCTGTGGTTCCGGGTCAGGATCGTGCTCTTGCGTATGGATTTGATGACATTGGAAACGTGGTTGTATCTTCAACGCATGATCAGTGGCAAGGAAAAGGTTTCCCGTTAGCTTGGTTGGATGCTGACCATCTCTTCTTGTCGCGAGGGACGGAGATTTATTTACTTGATCTGCGCCAACCATCACTTTTATCTGTTGGATCGCTCCCCTCTACGCCGAGGGCAGCTGTCGTCACTTCTACGGCATTGTGATATCGTAGGGCTTATGCATTTGGCGCTCTGCTTTGTCAAACCTTTGGTGCTCAACGGCGTATGTTTCAATACGCCTTACTCGCTCCTCGGTTTTTCCTCGCATAGCATCCAGATGCATAAGCCCTAACACGTTTCCCTATTTTTTCAATATTTATGGCCAAACATTTTGAAAAACATCCGGATACTTGGATTAAGGTTTGGGTGGGAATCGGGCTTCTCGCACTTGTCGGAATTATTTCGGTCCTGACTCTTTTGCAAAATGCTTTTCAGGGAGAAATTCAACGCTATTCGGATTGTCTGGATGGGAAGCGTAAGGATTGTCAGAATTCTTTTTATTGGATTCTCCAAAGATGGAGTCCGGACCTTATTACATCAAATAGTGGCATGATATCGAATGGCGTTACATCTGATACGACCGCTATTGTGTTACCAGGGGAAGTTGAAGCAACGCGCGCGTCCCGTTCTTCTGAGAGCGCTCCCCAGATTGTTTCTGTTCAACCGCAGGGCATGGCTTTGAGTGACGGGTGGTATCGGGCGACAGCAGGGACTGTTGTGAAGGTTAAAGCCCAAGTGACCGGAGCAAAAACGGTTGAATTATACTTGGTGCCCAAGGGCACAGAGACGGCGAATCTCGCGAGAAAAGTGGCAACGATGGTGAAGCAATCTGATGGGGGTTATTTAGCCGACTTTAAGGTTACGAACAGTCTTTTGGGTGATTTAGAGGTTCGTGCAACTAATGCCAAAAAGGAAATTTCGTCGCTTTTCTTGAATGTTGCGGCTCAATAGGTTTAAATAGGGCCTATTATGCAGCGCACGATGATCAAAGATACGGTCGACATGGTCGGCCAAGAAGTCTTGTTAGAGGGATGGGTTCATACGCGGCGGGACATGGGAAAGTTTGCGTTTATTGATCTGCGCGACCGTTCTGGATTGGTGCAGGTTGTTCTGTTTCCGGCGGAATTGTCAGAAGAGGGGAAGAAGAGGATGAATGAGTTGCGTGCGGAATTTTGTGTCGCGATTAGAGGGATCGTGAATAAGCGTGGGGAGAAGCAAGTGAATCCGAATCTAGCAACCGGAACGATCGAAGTTCTTGCGAAAGAGATTGAGATTTTAAATGAAGCAAAGACGCCACCGTTTGATCTGACAACGGATACTATGCCCGTGAATGAGGAACTGCGGTTGAAATATCGCTATTTAGATTTACGGACAGAGCGACTCAAGAAAAATGTTTTACTTCGTGACCAGGTGATCACTTTTTTTCGAAATTTTCTTCATCAGGAAGGATTTATCGAATTCGAGACACCTATTCTCACCAAAGGGACGCCAGAAGGATCACGCGAATATCTGGTTCCATCACGCTTGCACGCTGGACAGTTTTACGTTTTGCCGCAATCGCCTCAGCAATTTAAGCAATTGTTAATGGTGGCTGGGATGGAGCGTTACTTTCAGATCGCACGTTGTTTCCGTGACGAAGACCAACGCGGAGACCGCCAACCGGAATTCACGCAACTTGATTTGGAGATGTCCTTTGTGACGCAAGAGGATGTTTTGGCGCTGAATGAGAGGATGTTTATCGCTATGGTGCAAGCCATCGCCCCTGAGAAAAAAATAACCACGCTCCCTTTTCCACGTATCACCTACAGCGAATCCATGGAGAAATATGGGAATGACAAGCCGGATCTTCGCGTTAATAAAAATGATCTGAATGAATTGGCATTTTGTTGGGTCGTGGATTTTCCTATGTTCGAGGATGACAGAGAGGGTGGGATTCAGGCGGCGCATCATCCATTTTGTATGCCGAACCCGGAAGATATCCATCTGCTCGATACGGATCCCCTCAAAGTGCGTGCAGCCTCTTACG
>CAYPSC010000022.1:0-7874 GCA_964413385.1 uncultured Gammaproteobacteria bacterium
GGTATCGCGAGATCTTGCGCTCCATCTTCACCTAATTCCCTCACACCTATCATTTCGGCCGAAGGTCCATACCTCCGGCCCTCCCTTCAACCGTGTACCAGCTAGACGTTTGAGGGGGGACGTACATTTACATCATCCACAAAGCTCCGCAAATCCGCTAGTCGATGTTGATTTGAAAGATCGCGGAAAATTCGAAAGGAAGAAGGAGGAAGGCATGCAAAAGAAGAGCACGGCGTTCAATGGGTTCGTCAAGGTAGAGCTGTGGGACGGTGGGCAGACGTTCGACTTCGTAGTCGTGCGCGCCACCGATTCGGTCGCAGGCCTCCTGTACGACGCGACCAACGACCGCGTCTTGTTGGTTCGCCAGCAACGCGCTCCCATGGTGCGCGGCGACAATCCGAATGGCACCATCGTGGAGATGGTGGCTGGACGTTTCGACACGCAGCTCGGCCCCAAGGCTCTCCTGGTGAGGGAGGCCTATGAGGAGGCCGGCGTCACCATCACCGAGGACGAGGTGGAATTGATCAATGGTGGCACGCCAATGGCCCTGTCGGCAGGCGTGTTGACCGAGCGCTGCTTCGGCGCCTTCGCCATCATCCGCCCCGAGAAGGTGGAGGCCGGCGACACCTTCGGCCTCGCGGAGGAAGGTGAAAGGATCACCCGCCTCTGGGTCAATGCCGATGCATTCGTGAACGGTACGCACGACGACTGGCGAGTCTGGGCATTCGCTCAGTACCTCGCCCGCCGCCGCAGTGATCTCAAGTAGTCACACTGCGGTCAAATCAGAGGGCTGCGATCGATAAGTAACTGCTCTGCTGTCAATCGTCACGCATACACAACGAAGGAGATTCCCGTGGCACAAAAACTGCAAATCGTGTACATAGGTGAAATCGGCAACGACCCGGACGAAGAGGGCAGTCTGGCGTATCTGGCCGGGCTCGAAAGGCTCGGCCTCATCCACCTGTCATGCGTCATCGCCAACCGCAATCCGGCACTCGAACGGGCACAGCTCGCTCGTGGCACGCTCGACAAGCTGGGTTTGCCCGGTGTGCCGGTATGCATCGGCACGAACTACGGCTCCCGTCAAAGCAACGAAGACACCCAGTTCGGCGCTCCATACAAGAGCACCAGAACCGTCTTTCCCAAGGGCGGTGACTGGTTCTGGGATTTCCTCAAAGAGGTGGAAGACCGATCGGTGGCCATCGTGTGCGCTTCGGGTCTGACCGATATGGCCGAGATGCTCAAGCGAAATACCAAAGGTTTCACGAATCGGTTCGAACTCCTTCGTGCCAAGGTGGGGCACGTCTCGATCATGGGCGGAGTCGAGGAGCAGGATAGCGTTCCCACCCTGGACGACCTGGATCTCCTCCAACCCACATGGGCCGCAACGAACAATGGCCATGACTGGGCGGCAGCGGAATACGCCTACTCCATGCTCCAACGGCTGCGGATCCCCACCGTCGTGATCAGCAAGTGGGCGGCCTACGCCGCGAGCGTCCCTCGCGATGCGTACGACGCCTTGGCTGCAACCGGCCATCCGGTCGGCATGCGCTTGCAGCAGATGCAAGAAGCCATGATCCAGCCTCTGTGGTTCCGGGCGAATCTCCCCGGTGACGATCCCCGTCGCGAAGGGCTCCCGCCGGTACTGGGCAAGGCGTGGTTCTCGAAGACCTTCTGCGGCGGCAAGGATCTGTCCGCGATGGACGGGGGTGGGCGGATCTGGAACGAAATCCTGGTCTTCAACCTGTACGATCAAACGGCCGTCATGGCCGCGATTCCGAACATCTGCAATGAACACTTCTCGCCCGTCCAGGTCAAGGTGGGCATCGCGCCCAGTGGCTACGCCCTCAGCATCATCGGCGTAAACCAAGCCAACCACCAGGTTCGGGACCCCGCCAATACCAGAGCCCATCTGGTCGAGACCATGCTGGCCGGTCTCGCCTGATCCCGAAACACTATCAAGTATCCCTAAAAGCCTTCTCTTCTCGAGAAGGCTTTTCTTTTATAAAAAAATCCACTTTGTTTCAGTGAATGACCTCCTCCCGGGCTAAAGCCCAGGATTCCTTTCTTTTGCCATGAGAATCCTAATCGAGGTTGTTTGGGCAGATCCTGTTTCCCCTGATACTCGATGTAGCGCTTGATCTGATCCTCATTCAATCCAATGGTCGACGAGAAATAGCCCACGCTCCAAATATTGCCGTCTATGTACATCTCACGAACAAACTTGAACTTCTTTTTTAAATGAATGCTTGTTTTGGCTTTGAGCTCTTGAACGACGACGGCAACGGTGATACTTGATGGTATTTCTATTTGAAGATGAACGTGATCCAAATCAGTGTTGATCGTAATCAACTGGAACGCGGGCTCTTTCTCTAGGATATTTTTAATGCACCAAATAAATTCTCTTTTTATGTGTTCTGGTTTTAAAAAATGACGACGATATTTCGTTCCCCAGACGATATGATATTCATGCTGATAGACACTGTGGTTAAGACTACGGATTCTCATGGACTCGATCATCGCATGCCTTTGGCATGCGAACAAGGAATCCACTTCCACCCCGCACTTCGCATCTCACGCACCAACATACTCTTTCTATCATGGGCTTCGTGCGGGGTTGCCTGGATAATAATAGTACAAAACCGCCTTTCAGCGGTTTTGTAAGACAAGGATCTGTCCTTGGTGGTCGGGGTGACAGGACTTGAACCTGCGACCCCCTGCTCCCAAAGCAGGTGCTCTAGCCAACTGAGCTACACCCCGATAATGCTTTATACCATTGTCGTGGTCGAGCCTAGCGCTCTTGCGCATCCATCATTTCTCGCTCATCATTATCCAAAACAACAAAGGCGCCAGTATCCTAACCGAAACTCACCAAAAAGCCAAGTCCTAATCCTATTTAAGACGAGCCCTTATCCAATTATCTAAATATATGCCATTTGAAAAGCCTCTTCAATCCCAAAGAGTATCAGAAGAAGAGGTAAAAAGAAGGGCCGCTATATTTCTAGAAGTCCAAGGACGAGATGGGGATCATGCTTATGGTCAGATGGTTGGAGACATTCAATTAACGATCCGGGATTGGAACAAAGAAAGTCAGCAGGAATTTCGAAATGAGTACTATCCAGGCTGGACAAAGGAAGACTTCGAACGCTTACTCGATGTCTTAGGAGAAGAGACGCTTGAGGAAACCCCGCACGGCAATACCATACGAGAAATGATCGCCACTATCCGCGAAGGAGCTAAAGAGGCGAAAAGACGGGCCGAACAAAAACAAAGAGCCGAAGAAAGTGCAAGAACCTACGAAAAAATTAGAAAAGAGGCAAAACTCCAAGAAGAACTAGGTGTATTAGAAAGAGAATTAGAGGAATTGACACGGCGACGAGCTATCCCAGAAACAACCTATGAAGATCGCCTCATTCAATACAAAAAAATTTTAAGTGCTCAGATGTTGCAATTAGAAAGCCTTGGTTGGTTCGGAAGACTACGCAACCGTGAATTAACGAGAAACCTAAAAAAAAATATCACGGAAGCAAGGACAAGCATAAAAGAGCTTCAAAAAAGAATCGAAGAACACCCTCTCGTAGAACGACAAAAAGAAGACGAGGAAAAGGAAGAAACAAAACAAAAAAGAATCCAAGAACTCAAAGAACGCATTAATCAAATTAAAAAAGCTTTAGACAGCCTATGAACTTTGATGAATACCAAGAAAAGTCACGCAAAACCGCCATCTATCCTGATCTGGGGAAAAACTACATTTATCCGGCTCTTGGACTTGTTGGTGAAGCCGGTGAAGTCGCGGATAAAATCAAAAAAATCATCCGTGATGCCGGCGGCATCGTAGATGAAGCAAGAAAAACTGAACTGCAAAAGGAATTAGGCGATGTTTTGTGGTATATCGCCCAATTATCGACCGAATTCGGTTTTTCTATGGATTCTGTCGCCGAAAAAAATATCGAGAAACTCTACTCTCGCATGGAACGCGGGCAATTACACGGCGACGGGGATAACCGTTGAGATCAAGACCTGCCACCTTCAATCAATCCCAATACAAATGGGAATATTTGGTCACCATCGACTCAAAGTTGGAATGGCTTTTCTCCCATCAGAAGGCACTTTCTCCACCTACTTCATGACCGGTGCAATGGCATCCCAAGTGGCGAGCAACCTTCCCCATACTCCATCCCTTTCGAACGAGTTTGACTGCTTCCCGTCGGACAGCTGGCCATTTGGGATTCTTGCTATATGCCATAATTGGCTAAGCCTATATTTCCCAGTGGTGCCAAGCCATTGAACCATTATGAAGGGATTGACGAAACATAAATTTTAAATATAGAATGCGGGTGGTATCTTATACCATCAATGCGTCAGCATCCTCCTGGTCAGGGGTGGCTGAACGACTGCCTTGGTGCGGGATTGTCATATACCTCTCCCAACCTATGGCGTTGCCGCGGTATCCAATCCGCGCGAGGATAACCATGACCAAACAGAGCATCAGTCCTAGAAAAAAACGGGCGACGGTCACCAGAGACGCAAGGAAATTTACCTGCCTGTTGTCGGAACGGCAGCGAGAACTACTGCAAGAACTCAAAACCTTCTTCAATGTCAGCTCGTATGCTGAAGTCTTCCGAAGATCGCTGTCTATCGCGCTATTCTTTGCTGATATCAAGAGCAAGGGACAGAGCTTGCTAGTCGTGGAGGACGACGGCAAAGTTGTAGAAAAAATCCGATTGATTTGAGCTGACGAACTTTAAGAGGAGTGGATTCTTCACTCCTCGTCGTCTATGAAAGCCCCTCCCGCCAAGAGAAGCTTTGATAGACGGCGCAAATCTTGACGAATAAGACATTTTTCTTTACCCTTGAGCCATGCTCATAGGGCAATCTTCTGGCGGAGATTCCCCGCATTACTCTTAGTCAGACAAAACATGTTAACGATCCGCTTAACTCGCGTCGGTAAAACAAAGCAACCCCTCTACCGCTTGATCATAAACGAAAAGGCGCACGATCCATGGGGCAGAGCCATCGAAATTCTCGGAACCTACAACCCGCGCACAAACCCAGCGAAAATAGATCTCAAAAAAGACCGCATTGAATACTGGCTGTCCAAAGGAGCGCAATGCTCAGACACGGTTTGGAACCTCTTCCTCGATCAAAAAATCGTTACCGGTGAAAAACGCAAACACGAAGGTTTGAGCAAACGTCGAAAAGAAAAGCTCGCCAAAAAGGCGGCATAAAAAAATCTCCCTCGTGGAGATTTTTTCATTTTTCGTTTTCCCACGCTACCCATCTTGCATAAGGATGACGCATCACGCCACCACCTTTTCTTTCTTTTGTCTCAACTGTTCAATATCTTCGAGCTTCACTGACAACAACTGCGATACCCCATCATCGCCCATCGTCACACCATAAAGAACATTCGCCTGTGCCATGGTCGCGCGATTATGTGTCACCACGACGAACTGCGTCTTGTCAGCCAGCGATCCGATAATCTCAGCAAACTTCCGCGAATTTGACTCGTCCAACGCCGCATCTACCTCATCCAACACCACAAAAGGCGATGGGTTGGTCGCCATAATGGCACAAATCAAAGCAATGGAAGTCAGCGCACGTTCTCCACCAGATAGCAGTGCGATAGATTTAAATCGCTTTCCCGGAGGCGTCGCTTGAATATCAATGCCAGCGACCACATCTTGCTCCGCCTTCTCGACAACATTCCCTTCTCCATCCACTTCCTCTTCTGCCTGCAGCTCTACCAGTTTTCCCTCTCCCCCATTGAACAATTTTTTGAAATAAATCCCGAACTCCCGATCCAACGTTTTAAACGCAACCATGCTCCGCTCGCGAATAGTTGTATCCAATTCCTGAATTACGATTTCCAACGATTGGATTCCTGCTTTCAAGTCATCCATTTGCTTGGACAAAAACTCAAAACGCTCCTTAGTCTGAGCGTGTTCCTTAATCGTCTCTGGATCAATGCCGCCAATCCATTCGATCTGCGAACGCAAACGCTGCAAACGTGCCGCTGCATCGGATCGAATATCTTGCGGAGCTCGTTCAGCAAGTGCATCCAATTCGTGTTCAAATGCCGGAACCTGCGCTCGCACCTCTGACAAAAATCCATCGCGGCGTGTCTCCAAGCGCGCCAATTCAACAGAGAATTCAGATCCTTTTTGCTCTATCTGATGCAACTCCTGACGCTTAGCGTTCAACGTATGCTGCAAGGCAAAAATATGCGCCCTCTTCCCTTCCTCATTTTTATTCCAAGCATCCAACTTCGCCTCAGCTTCCGTGATACGCTCGGCAACGTCAGCGAGACCCTGTACGATTTGAGTAAACTCTTTTTCCAATGTCGCATCCTTAGTTGGTTCTTTCTCTGGCTCGGGCGCTGGACGCTGTAGATGGGCCGCGAGCTGATAGCTTTGAGCTTTAAGCTCTGCTGCCACTAAACGCAAGCGCTTCACATCTACTTTTTCTTCCTTCGCCAGCTCCTCGAGCTCATCGTGCAGGACTTTCAAAGACTCAATGCCTTCGATAATTTTAGACAACGGCAATGGGGCCCAAGGCTTTTCCGCCCGTACTTGTGCCACTGCCCGTTTTGTTTCCAACTTCAACTGTTTCTCACGCAACTCCGCGCGCTCCTGAGCGAGGCGATCCAATGCCTGGCGTAATTCTTGAAAACCTTGGCTGACTGGCGTTTCCTTTTCTAATTTTGCTAGTTCCTCCTCAATCTTTTTTACTTCCTGTTCCTTCGACGCCCGTTCTACTTTCGCCTTCGCTAAGCGTTCTTCGACGACCCTTGTTCCACGAGAGATCTCCCGCCAAACTGATCCATAATAAGCACGCCCCAGCTCCTGTAATTCCTTTTCAATTTCCTCACGCTCTTGCAAACGCTTTACCTGTCGCTCTAATGTCACCAAACGTGGTCCGATTTCCCGGAGCAAAGCTTCCGTTTGAACCATATTCTTTTTCGCCTCTTCCACTTTGTTCAAAGCAGATTGGCGCTTGAGCTGAAACGGACGCAATCCAAACGCTTCATCAAAAAACTCTTTGCGCTCTGCTGGGCTAGCCACCAACACCGCATCCACCATCCCCTGACCAATAACACTATACGTACGCTGGCCAATACCGCATTGCGCAAGCAGCATCACCACATCCTGCAAACGCGCTGCCTGACGATTGACCTCGTATTCTGACTGACCATCACGATACAACCGACGCGTAATCACCACCTCTGACATCTGTAATTCCGGTTTATCATCGTTTTCAATGACCAAAGAAACCTCCGCAAATCCAGAACGCGCTCGACGGTCTGATCCGGAAAAAATGACATCTTCCGACTTTTTGCCACGCAACAACTTCAGACTCTGTTCACCCATAACCCAACGCAAAGCATCGGCTGTATTTGATTTTCCAGATCCATTCGGTCCAACAATCGCCGTGATCCCCCGCCGACCGGCAGAATCAGGCATAAATTCCAAAACCGTCTTTTGAGCAAATGTTTTAAATCCTTGGAGTTCCAGGCGTTTCAAATACATACGCAACGACCCGGCAATTGTAGCGATAAAGGAAGGAAAGGGCTAGAACCTTTCTCAAAAGGAAATAGTCTTATCGTATTCCCCAGCCCGTTCCCACGCGAGCTCCCAAGCAACCTTTAACGCATCCACAATCTCTTTGCTTTCTACCAAAAAACCGAATTTCTCTTTAAAAGACATCACAGACAATTTGTTGTCATAAAGATAAATCTCTGGAGAAAAATCAAATTTTTCATGCGGAATAAGTCGCGCATCGCGTAAAAACTCTTTTGCTTTTCGTTTCACTTCTTTACCAGCATCCGTATCTGGACAAATTCCACGGATGGAAATTCCGCTCGGTGTACGTTC
>CAYPSC010000022.1:7884-8877 GCA_964413385.1 uncultured Gammaproteobacteria bacterium
ATAACGATCTGCATATAAACCAAGTTCGTGGCTTAAATCCCGGATTGATGAATACGAACGCAGCCCCTCCTGCTTGTTCTGACAATGCAGACTATCATCATAAAGCTGCTTGATACCTTCTATTCCTTCTACATAAGTGATGATCGGCTTACTCCGCTTCTCAGAATATCGCTTCGCGAGTTCAGCTTGAAATAAACGAGCGCGTTCCAACAGAGCCTCCATTTCCTTTTTTTGTTCTTCCAAATTTTTAATCAATTGGTTTGGGTCATCGATAGAATACGACAACTTCCCACGATAACGACTTTTGCTCACCATTTTCTTTTGCACAAGTGACTCCAAAATATTGTAACAAGTCGTGCGATTAACCTTGGCCAAAGAAGCGACCGGCGTCACCACAGACTGACCAAGTTCTAAAACCGCTTCATAAACCCTAGCCTCTTCGTCAGATAATCCAAGATCCTGCAAAACACGAGAAAAAACTTTTTCCATAATGCTTTAATATTAGCCTAAAAATTAAAAAGTGTCAATAAATTGACACAAAATATAACTTATTGGCTTATTTTAAATAAATTTTCTGACATAAAATATTGACAATTCAAAAAATTTGTGTAAGATAAACACGTTCATTCACAAAAGGGGAGAATCGACCGAACAACCCAATCAAGGAGGTTGCAATGATCAAGGCAGAGGATCTCCCGCCAGAACTCGATATTCGAGAACGCGGGTTTGTCATGCGTGGATGGGACTTCACGCGTGTAGAGATGGCGGAAGCCATCAATACCGGGCGCATGCTCAATCCGACGTTCGAAGGCATGACGAACTACTGTCCCTGGAACTGCGCCTACTGCTACACCGAACGTGATCAGAGCCCCAGGGGACAAAAGCGCCGCCTCGCCTCCGAACTCCCACTTGCCGACCGGTTGCGCATCATCCACGAAGCAGCCGCCCTCGGTGCACGATCAATGAACTTTATTGGCGCAGGCGAGCCCACGC
>CAYPSC010000023.1:0-8858 GCA_964413385.1 uncultured Gammaproteobacteria bacterium
GTTTCTGCCTTAGCTCAAACATTTGGAATCCCTGAAATACCAACAACAGCCATGCGTCCAGAAGACAACGGAACTGATTTCAGCTCAGCACAAATATCCGTGAGAGAACTTAAACCTGGAATCAAACCGATGGATTTAAATCAACCGAAAATCGTTCAAGAAATGATCGAACAAGGGCCAACACACCCCGCCGCCGCCTCTCTTATGCGACTTGCGATCATGGACTATCTTACCGGCATGTTGGATGGAGAAAGAAATGCGTTGATAGCTGGCGACACCGTTTTTGGCATCGATAGAGGCTTAACCTTTGGACTCTCCAAAATCGATCAAATCGTTTCGCTCCCCCTAGAAATGGTATGGAAAATACGCGAACAACATCCAAATTGGATATTAGACGAACCGACTCTCAATCGCCTACGTCAATTCTACAAAAATATCAAAGAATACATGGAAAGACGGGAGGAGCTTGTCCATCGAGACGGTAAATTAACACCAGATAGTAGAAAAGAACTTGAGCAGCGAGGCCTTTACGGAACCGAAGCCAAGACCTTATCCAATGTCCTGCGTCTCATGTTCACAAACGAAAAAGTAGCAGGAGTAGAAGGAATTGAATTCATGAAACGCCTAAAAGAAATTATTGACCATGGCTACCCGCCGGAGCTCATCGTGGGCGAATATTTACCAGTCATCAATAAATATCTCCAACCAGCAGCAACTGATCCCACCATGAGAGATATCGCGGCCTAAACCCGCGTGCTATCCTGGGGCCGATAATATGGTGATTTCCCCTTTCACAGCGGCCCAGCCAGGATCCCTCACCTTTTTCACTGGCCCCATGGCCTGTGGCAAAACACTTGAACTTGTCCGCCATCTCCACATCTTCCACGAACAGCGCATTCCTCTCATCTGTCTTCGCCCAGCCATCGACACCCGCTCCCCCACCGTGCAATCACGTTCGGGTCTTCTTCACGACGCCACCGCCATTGGAACAGATGATCTTCTCGCCTTAAAAGGGGCCATGATTGGCAAAGTCGTCATCGCTATCGATGAAGTCCAATTTTTCTCTGTAACCATCGTCAGTATTCTTCTCGACGAATTACGTAAAGGCAAAACCATCCTTGTCTCAGGTTTAGACACTAACTTTCGTGGCACTCTCTTTCCAACATCCCAAGCCATCATGGCGTTACCCGAAACGATCATCCAACGCCTTCGTGCCGTCTGTAGCGTGTGCCATCAGTACAACGCAACCCGAACCCAGCGCTTACGTAACGGTGCCCCCGTTTCTATCGACGATCCGGACGTCCTCATCGAAGAAGCACAAAGCACCACCACCTACGAAGCGCGGTGCTTAGAACACCACCAAATAGGCTAAAAACATATTCACGTCGATCTTTTTATCTGCCCCGCCGCTTTATAGATGAATCACGAGGTCCTCAATATACGCCTGGATTTCGAGTAACGAATAAGTTATTTTAAAAACCTATGACACTTCCTTCTGATCTCCAACGTTTCTCCCACCCAACGCTCGTCGTTCTTGCTAATCATGTCCAAGCCAAATTTTGGCTGGCTCAAAATCCCGATCTCACGGTCATTGGTGACTTGCGAGAAGCTCCTGAAAAAAAGACAGATAACGAAGGTTCATTTGTAAACACAAACCATGGATCTGTCAGCGGTCCTGAGCCAAAAAATGATCAAAACCGACTCAAACATTTCCTCAGAGACATGGCCACATATATAGAAACGCGAGCAAAAAAATACCAAGTCGCGCATATCTATCTCGCCATGTCACCCGATCTCAGGCACCAAATCGAAACAGAACTGTCTCCAGACATCAAACAAAAAATCAATCGCCGCTTAGATGCAGACCTTATGAAGGACGACATCCTCGACGTCCTCCACCGTCTTCGTCAATCAGTCTAATACCAAAACCCATTAATATAAGAAGTCGTGAATGCCGATAGTCCGCCATAATCTGTAGAAACGGCATGCGATTGTTCTTGCCATGTCACTTGATCAAAAGCCGTAAGCGCGATCCAGATAGATCTTCCGTTATCGGTAAAATCGTCATTCGCTGGAAAGAAAAACGCGCGATCTCCTGTTTGGAAGGCCTCCCGCGTTTTTGCATCATTTTTTCTTGCCTGAACATCCGCGAGATAATGGGACATATCCGATGACACGATAACGATCGTATGCAGATCCTTCAGTTCTCCTTTTAACCATTGGACCATCGTCTCTGCTTCTGTCTGAGAGATGGAAGCATTGATCGTCACAGGAACAACTGAAGCTGTAGGCAGCGCTTGATGAAGAAATGGGATAAGAGATGCTACGCCATGTTCGTTGACGAACAAATCATGATTAACGCGCGCGGATGGTACTTCCGCTAACAAATCCTCAACCGCCTTTTGATCCACAGACACAAAATCACCTTGCGTACGATATCCATCCGTAAAAGTCGTAATAAATGTTTGACCAACATGAAAATGATCCGGAGAGAGCACGATCACACGCGTCACATCTAAACGACATCGCCCCAACTCACTAAAAAAACGCGCGAGTAAATCCGTCGCCAAGGTATGATGGTTTACAGCGCCACCGCGATACGACTGACATGTGCTTTTATCGTTCCGGCTTGCCGCCTGAGCTCGCCCCATTTCCCAAAAAAATGAACGCGCGCCTACAAACGCATCCGCATTAATCGAACGCGAGATGGTAAAAGTTGCTGATGGATGACCACCTGTCATTCGTCCCACCAAAAACATCCCACCCAGAACGCAAAGGCCGAGGAGCGCCACGATCCCCCCGGCTTTTTGCCATTTCATACTTATTTAACCGTAAACACCTGATCTTTCCCAACTGCGGCAATCGAAGGATGCTCCATGTTTTGGATCAATGGCGCTTCAGCTGTATACGTTCCACGGCTCACGATACGGGCAAGATAGGTCACGGGTCCTGACAAGCCCTTATTCCATTTACAGACAGTAAAAGATACTTCACCAGCTTTGGTTCCCAATGGGTAGCGGTTAGGATTTGTTGGAGCATCTATATTACTCGTATTAACGACTGGCTCCAAACCACCCGGCAAGTGATCGTCCAAGACATAGCATCCGTTCTGTGCCGTAGGTTGCCAGGCCACATCCAAGGTCACGCCCACTGTATCACCTTCTTCCAACGCATTGATTGGACGTAGTGCTTGATATGACCGGTTTACACTTACCTCAGGTACACTGGCCGGACGCCCTGGAGTACGGACATTATAACTGAACACAATAGGGCCAGTCACCTTAGTCACACGAAGATTCTTTGCTTCCTCTCGGGTGAACAATTTCCGTTCAATGGGGGTTGTTTTCAATGATACCGTCTGTTCCGTCTTCCCATCCGTTGTCCAAGACACAGTCATATCTCCACCTGGTAAAGTTGGAACAACGGTCTTGAGATAACGCGCCTTGGCAAGCAAGGGAAACGCCTCATCCGACCATGATCGCCGCACATAGGCTGCCAATTTTGTAGCACTCGGATCCGCCAAGCTCGCTGCGAGCGCCGCTGTATCAGCTGTTGCCTCATACACCTCGGCTGGTTTATCACTGACAATAATCGATTCAATATCATCACGCACACGCGCTCTCTTTAAGAGTTGTCGTAACATCGCTTGCGCGCCACCTTGATCACCCGCGGCAAACAATCCTCGCGCAATCATCAATTGTTCACGCCAACTCAAATCACTCAGCGCCGCCTGCTTCTGCAATGCCAAGAGCGTCGGTTCATGCAAAGCAGCCAATCCTGACAATGCCGCGATCTGCGTTTCACGGTTATCGCTCCCGGCAAGCGCGTACAGATACGTCTGCATAGCACTCTGATCAAACAATTCTGGAGCGGTCGTGGCGATCTGCTCGGTCAATTCTGGATCTGGCGATCCGTACGGGAGAAGCTTGATACCACCTTGGGCATCAAGGTATGGCTGAAGGCTATCTTCCGAAACCACAGCTCCGGAATCCTGATAGACATTCTTCAGCAATTGTTGCATAAGACGCGCCGCAACCTTTGCATCCACACGGCCAGACCAATCCATATCACTCAAACGGCGCACTTGCGGTAACAACTCTCCCTGCCCCTTATTCAAGATCGTGACGTACGCCTCCGGTTGGCCCAAATCACCCAATGTGGCACCAGGTGTCGCTTCTACAACCCGTTGTTCATCATGAAAGAACGCGGTGTCAACAATATCAATCGATCGTTCAAGCGCATCCGATCCCCTCGATGTCGTCACCTGAATGGTGGCCACATGGTGGCCTGGTACTAGCTTATCAATAGCAATATAAACTGGTTGATACGCCTGCCCCTGCACGGTCTGTTTATTCACTCCAAGACTTGGGATATCAACGGTAAACGTCACCGGTGCACCAGCAGTTAATCCAACACCATACGCTCGTAACTTCAACATCGGTTTATCGGCAGAAAGCAAATGCCGTGGTGCTACCACATCAACGAACACCGATTTTGTCACAGGAATATCAATACGTTCAGCACCCGCATACACCGAGTCAGAAACGGCCACGATTTGCGTACGCCATGACGTTAAATTATCAGGTGCTTTAAACGTGAGGTCCGCCTCTCCATTTGCATCAGTCCTCGCCGTCACAAACGCTGCCGTATCTTTAAAGACACGCCGCGGGCTATTCCTACTGGCATCATCTCCGGCACCGCCCTTCTCAGCCCCGCCACCCTCAAACGGAGGCCTGAGTTGATGGGAACCAAAATCAACCACAATACCGTCTGGGACATAGCCAAAAAGTGCCCCAACCGGATCTTCTTCCGGAAAATAGGCCACCCCTTCCAAAGACTTATCCACGGCAGCCAATACGATTTCCGCGTTGGATACGCGACCGCCCGTATCATGTTGTTTCGCAACAATATGCACTTTCACCGTCGCGCCTGGCGCGTACTGCGCCTGTTCTGGACGGGCCTCGATGTCAATCGTTCGCGTCGAGCGATCTATGTTTACTGACTCAGTCGCCTCTTCAAATTGTCCCTTACGGAACGTAATCGCATGCACCGTCGCAAACGGAATCAAGTCACGGTCAAATCGAAAGGAATACGCTCCATCCGCTGATACATTTGTCTGCTTTATGCCTCGACTCGCCACCACATACAACACTCCTGGAGTTTGCGAAATGTTAAGCGGCTGGTTCCCATCCATATAATGAGCCTGGACCGTTTCGTTCTCCACATACCCCTGTTTATCCGGCGTAAATTTTATGTGCGGATAAGGCATTCCATCTTCGTCTGAAGGAGCTGTCGGGTAAATATCTCGATACCCATAGTCATACCAACCAATACCAAAGGTCTGCACATAGCGATACACACGTCCTTGGTCATCTGCACCGGTCACGGATACGGCATACCATTTCTCTTTTTCCATGGTGAATGTATAGCGCGCTTTTCCATTCACATCCGTCGTTAAGGCAAAAGGTGACAGTACAGTATCAACCTGAACATATCGATAACGCGGATAGACTTTTTTCTCAAAGAAATCGTAATACGTTCCGTCTTCAATTTTTCTCCAAGAATGCTCCACGATTTGCCCTTTTAAAGATCGATTTGCCCAGGCAGTACCACGTGCATCATCTTTGGAAAGATCTGCATGCAAAGTTGCCAGATCCAAGATCGCCGTTGTACTCGTTGTCTTTGGAGTGCCATCAATCAGCAAGCTAGATTCATAAATCTGCGCATTTGCATCTCCGACAATTTCCGCCTCTTCGCCCTGTGTCGAACGCACAGTGATAGAAACGTAAGAAACGGAATTACAATGCGCTTTCAGATCATCCGCGGGACATGTACCAACCTTGGTTGGGAGCGAAAACGTCGCCTCTCCGTTGGTATCCGTACGCAGCGTGATCGGCGCATACTCATCCTGCTGGTAAGCACTCCGCCCAGCAGTTAGTGAAAACGTTCCATTGACGAGCGGCGTTCCATCATAGAACCGCACAGATACCTTGCCCGTCACCGGTTCGCCCGCAAACACACGATCCGCATTCGGTGTCACCGTGATAAAAAATGCGGGCTTCACAAAGTCACGTACCTCAAACGAGCGAGAAGCAATAACACTGCCGTTACGCATAAGAGTGACCGCATAATATCCAGGAGCCAAATCACTCCACGACAAATCGGCTGAAAAATGGCCGGCACCATCCGTCTTCACTGTTTTTTCCTGGTACACTTTTTCGTTGCCAAAAAAGTCATACCATAACGTCGAACGTTGTAATCGTACCGCGAGGTCGCCTGCACCCTGGTGCGAATCTCGATCCTGTACAAAACCGTAAACTTTTAATTCGTCTGCTGGGTGATAAATCGGGCGATCGATAAACAAGTAGTTCCATGCGTTAGCCGCTGCAGACGCATTATTTCCATAATTCCAAGCCGGTTGAAAGGTAAATTTGGACATGATCTCAAAGAACATGTCACTCTGATCTCCGATCTCGAGCAGGAAAAACGGTTGGTCACCTTGCGGCGCAGAGGTGCTCGTCGATGACAGATCAGATACCTGGAGCCGAGCAATACCCTGCGCGTCCGTCTTAGCCGCGATCGATCCAGCTGCGATTGGCAAGTTTGAAGAAACGCGGTTCGTTGAAGCGTTCACCGTCCAAAGCTGCAGTGTTTTTCGATCTGCCAAGAAATAGGTCGCGTGATTCGTCACCTGTAAGACACCCCATTCCTCATCGCCTCCTTTCGGCTGGGTTTTGACAGCGAAGAGCCCTGGACGATCGATCTTTGGAATCTGGATAAAGTAAGGTCCGTAACCTTGTTGCTGTGGCTTGAGTGACAAACTTTCAAATTGATTCTTCGCCAACCGCCGAAACACATCGTATCGACGTTGTTCTGCAACGGCCCAATCCGGAACCTTTGCCCGCTCCACCAGGAGCGTACGTGTATCTGGTACAGACAAAGAATAAAGCGTGACGTCGATCGTACTCGAAGCTAACCGATCATCATACGCATAGGTCTGGAAATAAATATCTTGTCCTGGCGCTACCTCCATCTGTGCATTTAACGGAAAACGTAAAGGAGCCTTTGGCCCATAATCCGGGATACCAGAGTCCGTCTCAAATTGGATGGTCGCATCTTGTACAAGGGCGAGCGAACTCCCTTTCACATGAACGCCTTTTTTGATCGTGACAGTATAAACCGTTCCAGTAGCAAACGGTTTGTCTGGAACAAATGCCACGCTTCGCCCATGCGTTTCAAACCGACCGCTCACTTTGGGCTGAATAGCGAAAAACGGTTTCAAATCCTCCAAATCAGGATACGTAAATGTAAATTCAACTCCTGTGTTCACCGGCACTCGCGAGGCGTGGTCACCGGGGATAGACGATAAAATACGCAAATCATTCTTTGTCTGCAGCGCCCAAGAAAAATCACGTGTCTGAAGCGAGCCATCATCCTTCTTGAACTCCGTAGCGACGGCTAAACGATAAACCATCCCTGGTTTTAAAGGATTTTTTGGTTGAATCTTAAACGTATCATCCGCCACTTTTTCTACCGTCGTTTCGACAGCCGGGACAATACGTAACGATTGCTGCAATGCCTTTGGCTCAACTGCGACCTTGGTTTTAACCACAAAAGCAGAAGTCACATCCGCTCCGGCTGCATCTGTTTTCTCAGCAAACAGAGTAAAGGCATCGCCCGCATGAGCCTCTGGAATGACGAGGCGGGACAAGGAGCCAGGGGTTGCATTTCCGGAAAACGGATCTGTCCCTGGTGATCTCATAGCAAAGACAAGCACGAGCGCCGCGGCGACCGCGACGGCTCCAATGCCTCCAAGCCAGGCAAACCAAGGCGTCCGAGATCTAACCGGCAGCGAAGAAGGGGTTTTAGACATAGACATGGCACGCGTTAAGAGTTCTTGGCGTTGTTTTACCTTCGTCGCCGGATCCATCGGCATGGTGTCCTGAGCCAACGATTGCAAAACCCCCGCTACCTCTTGTAACGAACGATCCGTCATTTTCTGACGGTCTTGTTCCTCATGATTATTTTGCGGCGATGCTGGCATACATTTTTAGATAAAGGCCGCGCAGGCGACCAAGCGCTCGATAAATACGAACCGAAACTAAATTTTCACTCACCCCTAGCGCGAGCGCGATATCCGGAATTTCCTGCTGCGCGAAGAAGCGTAAATCAAGCATTTCCTGATCTTTAACCGATAATTGCTTGAGACAAACGAGGAGTTTCTCGCTTTCCAAAGAAAGTTCCGCAAACCAGGAAGGGTCTTGCGAGAGAGAGGGTGCATCCCAATCTTCGTCCATCGGCTCATTTTTCTGTACAGCCGCACTCCGCCAATGATCCGTTAATAAATTCGTTGCCACCTGAAACAGCCAAGCGCCCAGCGAAACGCCTTTCCATTCCAATTTCGGAACTTGCTCCAAAAATTTCAAAAAAACGCGCGAGGTGAAATCTTCCGCTGTTTCCTTCTGTCCACACCGCTTTAATAAAAATCCGTACACCTTATCAGCGTAGGCGTCGTAAACATCTGCCACAGCCTCGGGACGCTCCTTGGCTTTTTCGAGCAAAAGCCGATCACGTTCCAAGATGGCGGCACGAGAATCCCCCGCATCTGTCATAACGATTGGAAAAGAATATGATGACAGGATAGCAAACTTTTGCTACAAAAGGCGAGTGTCTCGACTTTCTTTAGCGCCACGGGCCATTTTAATCGATGTTATTCCGCCTCATATGGATCAGGCAACAGCTCACCGCCGCCTGTCTAAACTTGAGTCACTCACCAAAACGTATGGCGGAATTGTGGTGGTCCGCCTTATTCAGCGCCGTACCATCCCTGATTATCGAACGTATATTGGTTCTGGAAA
>CAYPSC010000024.1:0-5330 GCA_964413385.1 uncultured Gammaproteobacteria bacterium
CCTAAAACCATGGAAGAATATTGTCCAACATCCCCACTCGAATCGACAGCCACGGAAGAATCCGACGTTGCACAACCCATAGACGTGCAATGCTTGACTAATAGATTACCATTAGTAACATCATAATAAGCAACGAGAGGGTATCCATCCGATCCAATAACAGCTGACATATAACGGCCGACATCGTTTATCGTATCAACGCCACCAGAAACACCAATACTAGAAGATGTAGGAGTAACGTTCGGTAAAAGATCCCCTCCTAGAGTTAACGAACCATCAACCGTTGACTGAGACGATGATACGGTTGTACCAAGAACCGTTCCAAAAGAACCGTAGGTAGCATAAAAATTTGTCGTGGTAGCCTGTGAACCAACAGCTGTATTAAACCCAAGTAATCCACCATAAACAGCATTCGTCCCCGTCACGTTACCAGCCGCCATAGTGTTTGGACTAAAAGACGAAGCGCTCAATGTTGTAAAGTTTCCTAACGCAGCAAACAAGGCCGTGCTACTGACATTCGTTCCTGTAGCATCTCCAAAACCAAGATAAGAAGCAAAACTCGCCGTCGAGGAAACGTTGGTACTGGTAACGTTCGCAGCAAACACTGTTCCAGATGCATACACATCTTTCCAGGATAAGTCTGCAGTACCGAGGTCAAAGCTATCTGTAATGATCGGCGTCGGATTGACATTAAATATCGCAGCCGAAATACCGTTTCCACCAACAGCCAAATACTTAATGCCACCAAAATTCGCCACGCCGAAGATATCAGCTGATTGCGAATTAATACCTTTTACATAAAGAGGGGTATTCGCACTACTCGTCGCGGTAAAAACGGCTCCACCACCAACAAACGAACCAGATGCATACACGTTTGACCATGAATTGAGCGCTGAACCGATGTTATAAGCATTGTTTGTAGCAGGAAAGATATCGTTCGTGAACGCACCAATATTTGCGTAGGAAGTAAACAGGGCTGTTGATGAAACATTCGTTCCGGTGGCGTTCGCCCATCCAAGCAACGTGCTAAATAATCCAGTTGAGGTCGTATTTCCTCCCACGGCGTTATTCCATCCAACCAATCCACCATAAACCGCATTCGTTCCTGTAACATTACCAGCCGTCATAATACTAGAGCTAAAGGACGAAGCATTTAATGTTGCAAAACTCCCCAAGGCAGCAAATAAGGCCGTTGTACTCACATTCGTCCCAGTCGCATCACCGAACCCAAGATAAGAAGCAAAGAGAGCTGTTGTCGTGGCATTCGTAATCGTAGCCAGAGGCGTAAACAAATTAGTCGACGAGACAGCGCCATTAATCGATACACTCCCACCAAAAGTCGACGTCACAGATCCAGTAACCGCCAAATTCCCACTGCTTGTCACAGAACCTGACTTATTGATAGATAAAACAACCGTGCTATCACTATCTAGTCCACGAACCAAATAATCATAAACTGTCGACAATCCACTGGTTTTAATATCCAAAGCACTTCTAGTACCTGTCGCCGTATTATTCGTCGTTTGGTGAATGGTAAAAAGCGTCTGCCCACCGCTTGCCGTACCCGAGGCATACATACCTTGCAGCATGCCCGCATTAAATGCCTGCGGAACAGCTGCTAAGCGCTTTCTAGGCGTCATTTCTGAGTCCGTTGCTACCGTGATACCCAAATACAACGCATCTGAATTCCACCCAATTGTATTATCCAGGCTATTCTGTGACCCACCAGCCGCGGTTGTATCACCCAATATCACCGTAAACAACCCATTCGTCACATTAACCGTGAGCGCCGTAGGCATGGCCATAGTCCCCGTCGCTGTCCAGAGGCGTGTTCCACCACTTGATGCATCGTACAGACTAAACCCTATCGCATAGTTTCCATCCGGAACCGGCAACCCCCCAGCATCTAGGAGTTTTGCTTGATCATTAAATTGGCGATTGATGCCATTCGCCGCCCTGGTCTGGGGCGCGAATAGCACCATCGCTAATCCAACTAACGCAAAAATCCCGCACACATATGCGAGTGGAGACAAGAAAAAAGAACAAAAAAAGTGTTTTTCTGTCACAGGAACATTCAGACAACCCCCAATGGGGGTTTTCTATTTCTAGCTTTTGACCACGACAAGGAGCCAAAAACCAGAAACGATCATCACGCCCTCAGAAAAACAGACCATGTTCCCGCAATAACGGGAGCGTTTTCCTAAGAGCATCCTTCGAGGCGAAACCTGCTAACCCACGTCTTTGCCGCTTCTCTAGGACGCTTTCATTATAACCAGCCTTTTTAACCAAGCCATTAAAACGACATTTCCTTGGCTAATATTAAATAAAGTTTCCTAAAAAAGCATTATCCAAATGCCTGTGTAAAAATTGTGGATAACACCAAAAAACCTTAAATAACGAAGCTGGCCGTCCCACCCAGACATCGCCAAGATCCTACGTTCTCACCGGCACGAGTTGAATCTTTTGATCGATCACCTCCTCATCCTTGTTAGTCAAATCCATCTCTCCTGAAACATATTTTTGATACCCAGGCTTCTCCGCCGTCACATAATACACATTCTTCCCCACAAAAAACCCGTATTTACCATTCTTGTCAGTCACCTGCGTCTCCAATAACTTATTGAATTTCTTATCAAAAATGCGCACAACCGCCCGCCCAAGAGCCGATCCGGTCTTTGCGTCATATATAATCCCCCAATCCTTTGGCTTTGGCGCCTTTGACAACCGACGAAAAACAAAATGCATACCCACTTGCACAACAAGCAAACCAGCCATCCACCACGAAGGATAAATAGCCAAAATCACAAAAGTCACACCAACACTCAACCAACCCATCACATTCTGCGCTTTACGCAACGACTTCTTGAATAAGATCTTTCTGGGCGTTTCTTCAAAAGCAATAGGATCAACTGGCACGTTAAAGCTAATAACTGTATCCCGTGCCGCATCAATAAACTCTCCATGATAGAGGTCCACGAAATCGATATCCGTTTTTGCATGCTTTAAATATTGAGAGGGAAAAACAAAGCCAGGTTTCACCACTTCCACACGATATCTCCCAGGCTTAACGATAAACGAGAAACGCCCCTTTGCATCCGTGATACGCGTTTGGATCAACAAGTTCTTTTCAGCAAAAATCAAACGGACTACAGCCAGCTCGATCGGCTGTTTTGTTAACGAGTTATAAACCAACCCCCACTTTTTCCGACGCCGACGACCAAGCAAAAGAACTGGTTGCGTCACTAAAAATTGTAAATAACTCAGCAGATGAAAGGCCGAGATCGCGGTCGCTGTATTTGCCACCGCAAAACTCACCGCCGTCGGAAGCAGCACCCCTTTAGCTACTGTCTGCGCCTGTGGAGACTGAATATCTTTAAGCGTCGCCTGGATGAACGGAGTCACTTGCTGCGCCACAGCTTGTGCATTCTCCCCAAAAGTCTTATCTGAGCTAACAATCTCTTGCAAAGGCTTGGGTTTTCTCACAAGAGCAATATCGATAGACGCCCAATGATCAAAAACCTGAATATCCTGAGCAACAGCTAAGTAATCCTGATGAGACACGCTGATACGATAAGTTCCATTCGGAACCATAAAACCATAAACCCCATCCGTATCAGTAAATTGAGGGTTACTCTGCAAGGAAGGGATCGCGTTCCAAAGAGCCCATCCATCCCCTTGGCGCTGATACAAAGTCACAACAGCACCGCTCACAACATCTTTAGCTTTTCCAATAAGCACGTCCTGTAAAATACGACCAAACCCTTGAACAAAAAACACTTTCTGACTCGAAACAGATTGACCATCAGTAAGTTCCAATGTCACGGTCACGGGTATTTCACCCATCCTGTCTCCAGACAAAAAAGTCGTAGACCAGACAACTCCAGATGACGCAGAGGTCATCCTATAAACCGTCGAACCAACAGTAACAAAACCACCCTTTACCGTTGTTCCTATCTCTAAACTAGAAACCTGAACAAGAACAGGCTTACCAAAGGCAATCCCGATTCTGCCACGAGCATCAGGAACCAATTCAATTGCACCAGCAGAAGCGTAAAACACGGGATAGATCCCTCGCTCCGGAACGATAGCAGGAGACGTTGATGTTGGCGCTTCAACGATTGGCTCAGTCGACGTCCCCTCTGGGGTTATTTTGGGAAAAAGAGTTGTAAACGGCCTCGCTTCTGCCAAGCGCGGGGTGGATGGCAATCCATTACTATCAACGGCAAAGGCAGCATAATAATAGTTCACTCCAGCCACCAAACCGTCATCTACACGAGATGTAGCATTCCCCTGGTACACCAAACGCCCATCCCTCATATCCTTCGGGGGATGGTCAGTCCGCGCCACGATAAGAACACGGGAAAGATCAGAGCTATTTGGAGGAGTCCACAGAAGGCGCACTGCCCGATCCCCAGAAATCGCATCAAAAGATAAAAGCGGACCCGTGAGTTGAACCGCCGGAGTCTCCGTAGGTGTCGCCTCAGCAAGCACGCCATTTGAGAAATGATTTCGAGCATCCATGACAAACGCGGCATAATAATAATGCACACCATTCGTCACACCCTTATCCATCACAGACGTTCCCACCCCTTGGTACACCAGACGTCCGTCATTATTCGCCACAGGAAAACGATCAGTTCGTGACACGATCACAATCGCTGATAAATCATTCCCAATAGGAGGATTTTCCCACGCCAGGCCAACCTCACCATCTCCAGCACTCGTCTTAAAATTCGTTACATCCAGTGGAGGCGTTTGGTCGACCAACGTCGCGAAAACCAAATCCTGAGAAACCGAGGTCAACCCCGTCGCATCACTCGCGGTAACCCGATAATGATAATCGGTATTAGCCAAAAGGTTAGTCAAAACAACCGCCTGGGAACGCAAAAGGCCGCTCGCAGAAGCGGTCATCCCATAAGCAACCGTCTCTCCGTACTCAACCTGGCCAGTAGCCGGAATATCCGTATCCCAAACGATCGTTGCCGCATGATCCGTAATCTGAACCGCGTTCACATGCGAAACAATCGGCGCATGAGGGGAAGCAAGGGTACGCGTACTCATGTCTAGCTTAGCCGTATTACTAGAGCTGTCACGAGAAGAAAGGTGTAAATAATATAAGGTATCTTGTTGAAGATTGTAGTTTAATAGAACATCGTGCTGTAAGCCAAATCCACCATCACCCCCGCCTCCCAAATCTACATCCGGCCGAACTCCGTATGCGACATTTCCATCCGATAATTCATCCGTCGTCCAAGTAACCCGAATACTGGATGTCGTAGCGGTAATAACAACATCAGAAATCACAGGAGCCATAGCATCCCTTCCCTGCC
>CAYPSC010000024.1:5340-8796 GCA_964413385.1 uncultured Gammaproteobacteria bacterium
ATAAATCCCAGCACCCGCAGGATTAAGAATCTGGTGTACCCCACCAGAAGTATTCGTTCCAAGGGTAATAACAATAAAATCATTCGCCGGAATCGTACCGACCGCCGCATTAGTTGGAGCAGTAAAAGTAATCGTGCGACCAACAACAGCCACGCCCCACGTATCAACCCCCGAAACAGCCATCACCGTGCCTTGATGCTCTGTACCCAACACAGAACCATGAGAAAGCCCCACGTCAGAAGAGGTTAAGTTTACCAAGGAAAAACCATTTAGCGTAAAAGTAATCGTATCCGTTGGAGCGTCGATGCCTGTGGGTGTTTTAAAAGAAAGCTGATGGTTTGCCGAAACCGACACATTCGCCCGAGATAAAATATCCGACAAAGGCGTAAGGGTTGCCGCAAAGGAAACATGAGACCAAAGAAAAAACGAGAGGCCGACAACCACCCCAATTCCACCCAACCAACGGCCAAAAAGCATACTCATTTCTTTTGAATCGCACGATAAAGCACCCATCTCCGATAGAAAAAAAACACCACCAGTAATCCAACCACGCCCAATCCAAAACAAACAAGAAGCTGCCAAGGCCAAACAAAGAACAAAACAGGAAGAGCGGCTACAGCCTCAGCGCTAGACCCTCGCAATTCAACCATGGCCCGATAAGGACCGAATGCAAAGTTCCGCCACTCTTCACCGACTTGATAAAAAAACCCTTGACCATCTCGAGTAGGTTGCCGCTGCCAATTCAACAAGAACCGTCTCGTGCTCCCAGGCAGGATACGACCACGCCCCTCATTAAAAGGAACGCGCGTCACAACGGAACCAAAAAAATTTTTTATCGTAATCCATCCATCAGGAACCTCATGGATATTACCTTGATTATTGATAGAAACAAGAAAGGCAGCCGGCAAATGAGCAAGCGTCACGTCTGAAACAAGGCGAAAATCTTGAACAGACAGGCGATGAACAGGCGCTCCCTCAACCGTCAAGAACAAAAGAGCCCCGGTACGCGTGCCAATGGCCATGCCCTTCTGAGCAAACTGCGGGGAAACATCGGAAAAGAAAATAGCAGCATAGTAGCCGCCAGGCGGCACATCAAATGGTAAACGAACAGTAAACAATACCCGTTTCTCTTCTCCAGCCTTCAACGCAATCGAGGGCTCCTGAAAAAAAATCCAACTAGGCAGTCCAGAAGTCTCCGATGCCGGCAAAAAATCCTGCTGTCCCGATTCCCCTTTAGGAATAAACTTTTGAACAGACAAAAAGTACGTCTGCACTCGCACATCATCATTTTTAATAGAAACAGTACCCGTATAAGTCGCCCCTGGATGCAAAGAAATATCCAACACAGCCGGTTGAAGCATGAGAGCCGATGCGGGTTTGATCAGACTAAAAAAAACACTTGCAAAAAAAACAAAAAAAAGGGTTGGCCTCATAAGGACTAATAGTTCGCTGTCAACGTATAATAAAGAAGCTGACTATAATCTCCTGTCTTTGTCTGGTTAGTGACCGACAAACGATAAGTAACCAAAACCGTCTCCGCAGACGACGCCGCCGAAGCACTGCTTTGAATAGCCGTTGGGTTGGCGGTAAGTGGCCGATCCACATCCGGAGTTACTGCTCGCGTTCCCGTCACGTTAAAACCATACTCCTCCGAACCAAGACTCACGAGACCGTCTGCGACATTTGCGATCACGTCGCCCGTACCGTTAGTCAAGGGCTGATTAGCTTGCACATAAAGCGTATATCCCGTTGGCACAGTAGAAGTAACGAATGTAAGACCTAAAGAAGTCGCGCCAGAATCCTGAGAGACGTGCCCAAAAGAAACAGCGGAAACCCCATCTTGATTACGGATAGCATAAACATAATCATCCCCATCCGTAGAATGAGAACTCATGGAGGCATATTGTCCGGATAATGAACCCAAAACGAAACTAGTAATTCCAGACAAAACAACCCTTCCATAAGCAACTTTTTGCGAAAGACCGCGGTTTTCTATAATCGCCACATAGTCCCCAATGGAAAAAAAACCAGCACCATTGGTCTGGACCGTTTTGGTGTTAAAATCAACAGAAGAATAAACAAATTTAATAGCCTCCCGCTGACTAAGAACAGAAAAAGAAATAACATCGGAACTTCCATCATTTAAACGATAACCGGCAGATAATTGATAATTCGCGCTAGTACTCGTCCCCACCACCTGGCCGTCTATCGTATCCTGAATCCTATAATTCGAACTTGCAGCTGATTGATCACCCCCAGCGTCAGCGCTGTCCCAATTGATTTGATAGTTCACGCTCGACATACCAGCCAACGCAAACGGCGCGCTCGAGCCAAGCAAAAGAACACAAAAAAAGACAAGCATCTTCTTAAACATCAAACGCTAGTATAAAAAATTTTCCACTTTCCCTCAAACTTTTTCTCCCCAACCAAACTCACTATAAAAAACGCCCTTTTTAATGCACTCAATCGCCGATCGAACGCACGGAACTATATTCAAAGGAAGATTGCTGAGCTCGAACCAAGAAAGGTCATCACACTTATACGGTTCCTTATTGGTTATCTCACCAACCCACCGACTGGCCATCAAAAAAACATCCACCCGCTCAGAATCTTCCGCCTTCCGATGCATCACATGAACCACCTTTACATCCTCAGACTTCAACAAAATACCCGCCTCCTCTTCAGCTTCTCGGACAAGAGTCTGCGTAAATGCTTCACCAACATCAACATGGCCAGCCACCATACTATAATTTCCATCCTCATAACCGGTGTTAAACCGCCGCAATAGCAAAATCTTCCCCTCTTTCATTAAAACCAAATACGAGGCTGGAACAAGCTTATGTCTATCAGCGGTTTTCATAGCGCATCAAACAAATCGTAGATGACTCCGTTAAATTTATCAAAAAATCAAATAACAAATTTCAGAATAGCTTACCACAAACACTTTCGTTAATAACCTGTGCATAGAATATGTGTCTTAAAATATCATTATTTAACACTACAAAAACATACACTCACTACGCCGAAGGCTCGTGACACAGACAGAAGAAACAAAAAAAGACAAGAACAACATTCTACCATCGTCCTAAAAAAAAACCGTTTCACGTGAAACAATTTACAATCAAAATATTGAAAAACACACAATCATTACCAATTGGTTCTAACAAAACCCAAAATGGGTACAAGATCACTTTTAAACAAAATATTTCGCAAAAATTAAGACAGCCCCACACCCCATTACCAGTCTCACAATTGTTTCACGTGAAACAATTCAAAAAAACTACATCATTTAACAATATACCGCGTTTCACGTGAATTTTCTGAAAAAACAACTTTGGGCATGGGTCAAAACATTTTCAGTACAATTGTTTTGCGTTAAACAAAATCAAAAACACAAAACCCGCAATATGCGGGCTATGTATATGGTGGACCGAAGGGGAGTCGAACCCCTGACCT